>CBIHQZ010001003.1:0-3221 GCA_966212315.1 uncultured Myxococcales bacterium | reverse complement strand
CCCGGTGAGCTGCCCGACCCCTGAAGAGCGCTGATTCCGGCTCCAAAACGTAAACGTAAACCTAACCGTAAACGGATGGCGTTTCCCATTCGCACAGATTGATGTGGTGCTCCGAACTCGGCGGCGCGACCCACGGCGTGGGCGGATGTGTCGTCGCGTGCGCGTACATCGAGATTGCCGCCGCATCGATGACCACCGCGAGCGCCGTGAGCCCGATCGCGATTCGCGTCCGCGCGCGATGCGGCGTGACCACGCGCGCCCGCCGGATCGACTGCACCGCACACGCGGCGACGACAATGGCAACCATGGTCGGAATCAGCATGTCGATCGTCGCATCGGCGAACAACGACTTCGCGATCACCGTCCAGGCACCGCCGGCCGCCGACACGAGCGCGATCGCCGCGAGCCACAGCGCGCGCGCCGGCGCATGCGATCGCATCGCGCGAACCGGCGGCTCGGGGATCGATCCTCGAAACGGCGCGGCTCCGTTCACGAGATGCACTCTAGCGCGTCTTCGCGACGCCAACTGACGCACGCAATACGGCCGACCGGCTCGATTGCAGCGCCAACCCGGCGTTGGTACGTTCCGCCCCCCTTTCGGAACCCCCCTATGTGGATCGCACACGACTATCGCGTCGCCCGTCGCGGCGCCGGCACGGCTGTCGCCATCGGCAACTTCGATGGTGTTCATCGTGGCCATCGCGAGATTCTCCGCCGCGTCATCGAAGGCGCGAAGGCGCATCGAGTCGACCCGGTGGTTCTGACGTTCGAACCGCACCCCACCCGGATTCTCGCGCCCGAACGGGCGTCGGCGTTGATCACGGGGCTCGATCGCAAGCTCGAACTCATCGCCGAAGCAGGGATCGCGTGCACCGTCGTGCAACTGTTCGATCGCCGTTTCAGCAGCCAATCGCCGCGAGAATTCGCACACGAGGTTCTGCTCGGACTGCGCGCGCGAGAGATCTACATCGGCGCGGACTTCCACTTCGGCAAAGACCGCGCGGGCAATGGCGCGGTGCTCACCGAACTCGGCGCGGAGATGGGCTTCGTCTGCAACGTGGTCGATCCGGTCGCGCACGAAGGCGCGCCGATCAGCTCCACCCGCATCCGGCGCGCGCTCGCCGACGGCGACCTCTCGCTCGCGAACGCATTGCTCGGACGCAAGTTCGACATCGAGGGACTGGTGGTCGAAGGCGACCGTCGCGGGCGACTCCTCGGATTCCCCACCGCGAATCTTCGCACGCAGGTCGAGGCGCTCCCGCGCGATGGCGTGTATGCAGTGCGAGTGCGAGTGCTCGGCGGTGCGGAAGAGAAATGGATGCTCGGGGTGATGAACATCGGATTGAGACCGACGTTCGCGGCCGGGCGATCGATCGAAGTTCACCTTCTCGACACCGAGAGGGAACTCTATGGCGCGACACTCCGCGTAGAATGTGTGGCGCGGTTGCGTGACGAAAAGAAGTTCGATGGCATCGACTCATTGCGTGCGCAGATCGCGCGCGACGTCGCGGAAGCGCGTCGAGTACATGCCTCGGAGGCATCATGAAGCGGCGGGACGATAAACACGCGGAGGGAACTTTCGCCGAGAAGATGCGCGAGCGGCTGATTCGCGGCACGGATGCAGCGCGACGCATGATCGATCGTGTGCGCGAACTGACCGCGCATCCTGAAGGCGAGACGGCGCCGGTGACGGACGTGGCAGCGAAGAAGCCGAGCGTGAGAGCGACCGCGCCGAGCAAGGCTGCGACGAAGCCTGCGCGCAAGTCGGAGGGCGGCGCGAAGCCATCGAAACAGCCGGCGGCGACGAAGCCCGCGCTCGAAGCCGAGGAGGCCGACGCGTCGCAGAACGAGGCCGAAGAGACCGGTACGCCGGTCGATCTGGCGCCCGAATTCGCGACTGCGACGATGGGCGAGATTCTTCTCAAGCAGGGGCGGGCCCGCGACGCGCAGCGCGTATTCGAGACACTGCTTGCGCGCAATCCGGCCAATGCAGAAGCACGTGCAGGCCTGCGTCGAGCCCGCAATGCCGCACGCATCGACGTGGGGGTCGCGGCAGGTGGGCGCAAGGACGCGAAGTCGGGCGAGCCGGTCGAAGAGCCGCACGGGATGCTCGATCGCGCGGCGCCGCCCGCGAGCTACCACGTCAGCGAAGCGCGCTGCCTGCCGGTCGATCCGCACAGCGTGGTGGTGTTCTGGGAACTGACCGACGACGCGATCGCACGCGCCGAGCGCGAAGTCGGTTCGGGCGCGACCCGCTCGCTCGTGCTGGTGTCGGTGCAGTCCGGCGAACACGGTGTCGAGCAGCAGGAACGCGTGATCGACGGGATCCCGATGGCCGGTGATTTCTTCGTCCGCAACGTGCCGCCCGGCGCGACCCATCATGCAACCATCGGGTTGCGCAACGGCGGACGCTTCAGCGCCATCATGAGCGCCGACGTCGTCAGCACGCCGCGCGGCAAGCCCGCGGCGCAGGTCGCGCGTGTTCGGGCCACCGTCGCGATTCCCGCGCGCGTCAGCGGCCGGGTCGGCGACTCGCCGGTGGTGGTCGACGTGCAGGGCCCCGCGAGCGCGACCGGAGCAGCAGCCGGTGACAACGCGCGGCGCGAGCGATCGCCGCAAGACATTCTCGATGCGCAGGCGCGCGCCGGGGAAGACGCAGCGGGCGAGGAAACGGTGTTCGAATTCGCAGCGCGCGAAGGCGGACCGTCGTCGGCAGACCTCGCGGTACGAGACGAAGACGTCACGTTCGGCGGCGGCGGCCCGGGCATCTCGATCGTCGTAGGCGGAGCATTCGTGACCGCGGGCTCGACGTCGTCGGGTCAGTGGTCGTCCTCGGGTCAGTGGTCGTCGTCGGGTCAATGGTCGTCCTCGGGTCAGTGGAGCGAGGTCCCTTCGTCCGATCGATGGGTAGCGGCCGAGAGTCAGGCGTACCGCGAGACCGAAACCGAGGACGAGAAGAGCTAAGGGGGCGCGATGGTTCCGGTCGACGACGGAACGATCGCGTCGGCTCAACAGGGCGATGCCCGTGCGCTCGAACGAGTGCTCGAGGCGCTGGCTCCTTCGATCGATCGCTTCGCGCGTCGAATGTGCGGGCACGACGCCGACGCCGACGACGTCGTTCAGGATGCGTTGCTCGCGATCGCGCAGAAGCTGCCGACGTTCGAACGACGTGCCTCGCTCTCGTCGTGGGCGTTCGCCGTCACACGCAGTGCATGTTCGCA
>CBIHQZ010001002.1:0-3222 GCA_966212315.1 uncultured Myxococcales bacterium | reverse complement strand
ACATCGATCACTCGGACTCGATGGGTGCGACCGCGCGCTACGGGCACGGCGATGTGCAGTGGCTCACCGCGGGCGGCGGCATCGTTCACTGCGAGATGTTTCCGCTCGTGAAGCGCGACGCCGGTAATCCCGCCGAGCTGTTCCAGATCTGGCTCAATCTCGCGGCCGCCGACAAGATGACGAAGCCGCACTTCGAGATGTTCTGGAACCAGAACATTCCGCGTCACGTGGCGAAGGACGATGCCGGGCGCGAGACGGAAGTCACGGTCATCGCCGGCACGATCGCGGATCGTCGCGCGCTCGTTCCGCCGCCGAAATCATGGGCAGCGCGAAGCGACAGCGACGTGGCGATCTGGACGATCAAGATGGCGCCGGGTGCGCGCTTCACGCTCCCGCGCGCGGCGAGTGGAACGAATCGGTCGCTGTACTTCTTTCGCGGCAAGAGCCTGCGGGCGGGTGGTCGCGACATCCCGTCGTACTCGGCGATGACGTTGCGAGGCGAGCGTGACGTGGTGCTCGAGAACGGGCCCGACGAGGGCGAGTTGTTGCTGCTACAGGGCCGTCCGATCAAGGAGCCGGTCGTCGCGCACGGGCCGTTCGTGATGAACAGCCGCAGCGAGATCCAGCAGGCGTTCGCGGACTATCAGCGCACTCGTTTCGGCGGATGGCCGTGGCCGAGTGATGCACCCGTGCACCCGCGCGAGGAGACGAAGTTCGCGCGTCGGCCGGATGGGAAAGTCGAACGCGGGGAGTAGTCGCGTCATGCCTGCGCGCCGTACTCCAGCAACCGCGCGTGCTCGGGAACGCTCTGCAGGTAGTGCGCGCGCAACGTCTCGTCGGTGATGCGCGCGGCGCGGTCTCGCAGCTGCGCGCACGCGAGGTCGAGCACACCGTGCGCCTCCCGCGATCGGTTCGCGGCCATCAACGCTTCGACGTACGTCAACCGCACCCACCCATCGGATCCCTCGATCACGCGCGCGTGTTCGACGACCAGATACGCCTCGCTCGCGGCACGCACGGCATCGTCGATGCGACCGACCGCGACCAGCGCCCGCGCCCGAGCCGCGCCCGCGAGCGAACGAAGCGAGAGATCGTTCTCGATCGTGGCCTCCGCGTCATCGAGGGCGCCGAGCGCATCGTGCAGGTCCTCGCCGAATCCGCGCTCCACCAGCAATCGCGCGAGCGTCACGCGTGTGGCCGCGCCGAGTCGCGCGAGACCGAGGCGATCGGCGATCTCGCGCGCTTCTCGCACAGCGTGAATGCCCGCGGCGTCGTCGCTTGTTCGCGCGAGTGCCACGCCGAGGTGGTGCAGCGCGAAGCCTTCGTGCTGCGGTAGTCCGGCGACGCGCGCCTCGTCGCGCATCTGGGTAAGCTGGCGCGCGGCTTCGTCGAACAGACCGAGCTGGATGCACACGAAGCCCACGTACGTTCCGGCATCGATCGCACGCACGATGTCGCCGGTGGCGCGCGCGCGGCGGAGCGCACCGCGGTAGGTCGCGAGAGCGTCGTCGAGGTCGCCGAGGGCGAGAGTGGTCAGTCCGACGACTTGATCCGCGATCGGTTGAACGGCCACCAGCGTGTCGTCGGGAACGGCGGGGTCGTCGAGTACGTCGCGTGCGAGACGCAGCGCCTCGGCCGCTTGCCCGCGCAACGCGAGCAGATAAGCGCGCCGCAGGATCGCCTCGAGACGGAGCCGCATCGTGACGCGTTCGACGTCGGGGTTCGCGAGCGCGGCTGCGAGCACGCGCGCACCCTCGGCGGGATCACCGGCGATCTGACGCGATTGCGCGACACGAAGCGCGATCTGGAGGGTGCGTTCCGGATCTCCGTGCGCGAGGGCCGCGGCGTCGCGCACGTCGCGTTGTGCGTCCTCCGCGCGGGCCAGATGGAGTGATGCATCGACGCGCGCGAGATAAAGCGCGAATCGTTGCGCCTCCCGCGTCTCGAGTGCCAGCGCGCGATCGAGTTGAACGTGCGCGGTGTCGAACGCGTGCTCGGCGGCGCTTCGCATCGCGGCCTCGGCGTAGAGATCAGCCGCTCGCTCGTGATCGCCCGCACGCTCGCAATGGTGCGCGACGATGGCAGGCTCACGGCCCTCGAGCGGTGCCAGCCATTCGGCAGCCGCGCGGTGCATCGCGGCGCGATCGTCCGGGACGATCATCGCGTAGACCGCATCGCGAACGAGCTGGTGTCGAAATGCATACTCGCGCGATGCGACGATGCGCGAACTCGGACGCGGCGCGACGAGTTCGTGCGCGACGAGTGTGTCGATCGCGGGTTCCGCATCGGTGTCGCCCAGCACGTGCGCGAGCCCTTCGAGCCAGAAGGTCTGCCCGAACACACTAGCCGCCCGCGCGACACGCCGATCGACCGGCTCGAGCTTGTCGAGGCGCACTTGCACGGCGGCTTGCACGGCGAGCGGGAGTTCGTCGGTTCGCCCCGCCGCCGCCGCGCGCACGAGTTCTTCGAGAAAGAGCGGGTTGCCGCCCGCACGCGTGACGAGTTTGCGTCGCACGGCCGGCGGAACCGCGGCGTCGAGAAATGCGTCGACCAGTTGATCGCAAGCGCGCGCACCGAGCGGCGCGAGCCGCAATTCCAGCGCGCCAGGGAAGCAGGGCGAGATGCGATCGAGTGCTTCGTCGCGCGCGAGACCGAGCAATGCGATGGGCTGATCGATCAGGGTCGCCAGCGCGGTCGCGAACAGATCGATGCTCTCGCGGTCGGCGGCGTGCAGGTCTTCGACGATCACGAGTTGCGGCTTGCGCTGCGCGACCGATCGCAGCCAATCGAGGAAGGCCGCGCGCAACTGGGTCGCCATCAAGCGCGGATCGCTGCGTGCCGCGCGCACCGCCGGCGCGACCGGATCGGGCAGGGGAACCCCGGCGAGTTCGGCGAGGAAGTCGAACGTGTGCTGCGCGTTCGCCGGCACGATCGAGCGCAATTTGCGCCGCTGCGACTCGCGCGGTTCGCCCTCTTGAATGCGCGCGCGATCCCACAATGCACCCGCCACCGAGGCGTAGGGCATCGCACGACCGAGCGTGTCGCCGCGCGCTTCGAACGGCTGGAGATACTCCGCGCCATTGGTCAGTCGCGACACGATCTCCGCGCGCAGCCGGCTCTTTCCCATCCCAGGCGCACCGAACACGAGCGCCGCGCGTGGCGCGCGTTGATCGACGGCATCGAGCAGCGTTCCTTGCAACAAGGTCATCTCGCGCTCGCGGC
>CBIHQZ010001001.1:0-3223 GCA_966212315.1 uncultured Myxococcales bacterium | reverse complement strand
GCTTCGACGTGACGATGAGACCGATGCGCCCCTGTTCGACGATCGAATACGCCTTGGTGCCAGCACCCGTTCCGAGGAAGAGACTGACGACGTCCATGAGACGCACCGGCGTCTTGTTGATCGCGTAATCGCTCGCACCGTCACGACCGAGGCGGCGCGTGACCGCGATCTCCGGATACGCGGAGTATTCGGGCGGCGCGAGGCCGTCGCGGTTGTCGAACGTGAGCGTGACTTCCGCGAAGCTGTGTGGCGAGCGCGTCTCGCTGCCCGCGAAGATCACGTCGTCCATGCTCTTGCCGCGAAGATGGCGCGCGCTCTGCTCGCCCATGCACCAGCGGATGGCGTCGACGGTGTTGCTCTTGCCGCAGCCGTTCGGCCCGACGATGGCGGTGATGTCGTGGTCGAACGACAGCACGGTCCGATCGACGAACGACTTGAAGCCCTGGATCTCGAGTTTGCGGATCTTCATCGGTCTGCGAGGTGTTCACTCTTACCGGGCGAGCTCGATTCCCGTCAAAGGTTCGTGCCCGTGCGTCGCGAGTGTGCCGCATGCTTCGGGCCGCGCGAATGCTGCGTCGAGCTCTCCCACAGCTTTCCCGCAGCTTTTCCTCAGCGTCCCCAGCGCACCGTGCGTTGCACGCCATCGCGCGACAGCACGACCGTGACCTCGTCGTTCGACGGACCGACCAGTGCGGATGACGCTGCGGCCGCGCTCGAGAACGTGGCGCCGTCGATCGAGACGAGTTCATCGCCGGGCTGCACCCCTGCCCGCGCTGCGGCCGAGTCCGCGGCCACCGCGCGCACTTCGACGTGGCCCGCGCGTTCGCCGAACGAAATCGGCACATCCACTGCTTGCACAGCGGCGCCCACGAGGTCGCGATCGAATCGCAGCAACACGCCCCGCGCGACGGTCCCGCGTACGAAACGCACACGCTCGGTGCGGCTGCGACCGAGCACGGGATGGATCGCGACGATGTCCTGGTCCCCATCGGGAACGTCGGTGAGCGTGAACTCGCCGCGCCGTCCGCTGCGCGTAGTGGCGGTGCCGTCGGGCGGCGCATCGGCGATGGTCACCGTGGCGCCGGGCACCGGATCGCCGTGCAGGTCGAATACATCGCCCATCGCGCCGCCGCCGGTGCCGAGGTCGACGCGAGGCGCATCGAGGCCCTCGGGTGGCAACGCGAACGATCGCTCGGCGCGTACGCATCCAGGTGCATTGGCAACGAGCGTGAGTCGGCCCGCGCACAGGTGCTCGACTTCGAGCGTCCCCGACACGTGGAAGGTTCGACGCACCGGACCGCACGGCGTGCGGAGTTCGACCGCAGCATCGCCGGTGCTGCACCCGCTCGCATCGACTTCGACGCGGAAGCGCGCGCCCACCGCGAGTTCGATGGTGACGTCATCGCTCGCATCGGGGATGCGAAGTGACCGCGGTGCGAAGCCCGGATGGCGCACGTCGATCGCGATCGCGCCGCTGCCGAGCACCATCGTGTCGAACGTTCCGTCCGCGATCGAGACGGTGCGCGCCGACGAGACGCCGCGTGAACTCGCCGCGAGTGTGATCTCCGCGCCCGCGACCGGGTAGCGCCCTGGATCGAGCACGCGGCCTCGCACGCGTCGCACGCCGCGATCGAGCGTGAGCGTGACGGGAACGGTGGCGCCATCGGCAACGTCTGCTTCGGCGCGCGCACCGACGCGTCCGCCGACCAACGCGACGACGGCGACGCGTCCGAGAATCGATGGCACGAGGAACGTTCCGTCGCGCTGACTGAACGTGCGACGCGGTGTCGGATCGCCCGGGATGCGCACCTCGATCGGTTGATTCGCAACCGGGAAGCCGCGTTCGTCGACGAGGCGTCCGTCGATCGTTCCGCCTTGATGCATGACGATCTCGAGGTCGACCGCGTCGCCCGCCCGCGCGGCGCGCTGTGCGCTTTCGCTGCGAACGTAGGCAGGATGTGTTGCGACGACCGTGATGACGCCCGGCGGCACTTCGTCGATGTGGAAGCGCCCGTCGGCATCGGTCACGAAGCCACCGCGCGCAGACGCATCACTTGCGAGGCCTGTGGTGTCGACGAGTTCGCCGGCCGGGACGAGCGGGCGCGGACCGCGCGCTTGCGCGGCGAAGAGCGCATCGCGGAATGCAACGGCGGATGCCGTGAGCCACGTCGATGCGTCGTCGAGATCACGTGCGTAGATCTCGATCTGCGCCCCCGCGATCGGCGCGCCGTTGCCGTCGACGACGCGACCCGTCAAGGCGACTTGACGATCGAGCGCGACGACCACCGGGGCTCCGCCGGGCATCGCAACCGTCCCGATGCGGGCAACGTATCCGGGGGCGCGCGCCGAGAGCTGATGCGGCCGGCGCAGCAACCCGATCGCGTGAAACGTTCCGTCTTGCGCGACGATTGCACGCGGCGCGGCGTCGAGCGCATCTTCGGCGAGGATGATGCGTGCGTTCGGAATCAGCGCCTGCGTGATTGCGTCGACGATGCTTCCATCGAGCGCGGCGCCCGGCGTGACCGTGAGCGAGATCTCGCGCGTGTCGCCCGGCTCGAGCACGAGGGGCGCAACGGGCTCCGCGACCTCGTCGCGATTGCGCGCACGAACTTCGTACACGCCCGAAGGAACACCGACGATCTCGAAGCTCCCGTCGCCGCGCGCGGTGGTCGATCGGGCCGGCCAGATGCCCGAACCCGCGATGGTGATGTCCGCGCCACTCGAGCCCGCGCCCGACGCGGTGCGCACCGTTCCGTGCACGGTCGCGAGTGCGCGCACTGCGAACGCGAGCGATCGCGACGGCGCGGGTACCGCACGTCGCACCGAGGCTTCGTAGCCGGGCTCGGCGACTTCGACGCGGTAACTCCCGAGAGGAAGGTTGTCGATCACGAACGCGCCGTGTTCGTCGGCGCGCGTCGCGAACGGCGGCCCCTCGCCGCCTCCATCGGGCATCGCGCGAACGACCGCGTCGGCGAGCGGCAGCGATGATCCATCACGTCCTGTGATGGTCGTGACCGTGCCGCTGATCTGCGCACCCGGCGCGAGCGAGATGGTGACCGGATCAGGGGCGCGATCGGTGATGCGAACCGTGTCGAGATGCCGCACGCGACCCGGCGCGCGCACGAGGACCATGTAGCTGCCGCGTGGAAGACCTCCGAGTGCGAACGAGCCGTCGTCGTCGCTGAGCCCTTGCGCGAGCGGGTAACTCCGTCCTTCGAGAATG
>CBIHQZ010001000.1:0-3229 GCA_966212315.1 uncultured Myxococcales bacterium | reverse complement strand
GTTGCGAGGGCGCGCGAAGATCCCGTTCGTGCCGTTCCTGGCGCTCGCGGCGCTCGAATATCTGCTCGGCGCAGATCAGTTCGTGCAGGCGTATCTGCGGTTCATTCGCGGCGAGTGATCACACCGCGCGTCGCCGGTTCAGCGATCGTCGGCGGGGCGAAGAAGGCGCGCGAGAAAGAGCAGGTCACTCAGTGCGAGGGCGAGCAGGAACGCGGCCAGCGCCGGGGCCCACCACATCGATCGCGGCGAAACACCTGTGACGATGACGTAGCTGTTCGCCGTGACCGATGCGCCGAGGTCGTGCTGCAAATACGAACCGACGCGCGCGTATCGCCCCCCCGCGCCCGAGAACGGGATGATGCGACCGGTGAATTCCCCGGGTTCGACGTTGTTTCCGTCGACCTGGATGTAGAGCGGATCACCCGCGCGTCCGGCGACCGGGAAGACCAGATGCTCTCCCGGGTACAACGGTCGCGTGTACTGGACGGCGCCTGCCATCTGCGGCGCGGCGTGAATGTGAACCAGCTGGTTCGGCGCGAGATGCGACACGTCCGCGGTTCGACCGTCGCCGAGCTCGACCGCCGTCGGGCGGGTGAACGCGAAGCGCACGTCGTCGCGAAGCTGGTAGGTGAGCGCACCCGCGGTGAGAGAGATCGCGCCGAGCAGCGCACCGAGCACCCGAACACGCGTTCGAGGCGGCGCTGGAAGGCCGGCAAGCGCATCGTCGACGGCGTCGGCGAGCCCTGGTGCAGGCGGCGGCGGGATCTGGTCGAGGTCGGTGGCGGTCTTCGCTGTCATGGCTGGCGAATGGGTCTGACCGCGGGGGGGACGAAAAGTTCCGACGCGGTTCGAGAACGGTACCACGACCGCGAATCGCGCGACCGTCGCGCTGCACGCCCGTTGCGACCCCTGGGGAAGCATGTTAGTTCACGCGCCCTCGCGCGGCCGTGTCGAGCAAATCCGCTCCGTCGCCGCCACCGACAACACGCTCCGTCCGAGACAGAAAGAATACGACCATGGCGCAGACCACGTCGAAAACCCCGCTCTCCCGTCGCACCGCAGCCTTTGGCTCGAAGACCGATCTCATCGCCAAGGTGAAGGGCCTCGCGACCGAGGACCTCTGGGTCGGCCGCCTGAACGACGACAAGTCGTGGGCCGGAATTTCGAACAAGAAGCTCATTCGTCTCCATGAAGTGCTCACGCACGTGAAGGAGAAGTACGGCAGCCGCGACAAGCTGATCGACGCCGTCGTGGCGGCCTACGGTCGCGCGAAGGACGGCGATTACAAGAAGCACTTCGCGACCTGGCCGCTCCCGCGCCTCGTCGACGCCCTTCAGTCGGCCCAAAAGCGCGCCAAGGGCAGCGACAAGGCCGCTCCGAAGGCCGCCAAGGCGAAGGCCGAAGCGAAGCCGGTTGCGAAGAAGCCGGTCGCCAAGAAGGCCGCTCCGAAGGCCGAAGCGAAGCCGAAGGCCGCAGCCGCCAAGCCCGCAGCCAAGAAGCCGGCCGCGAAGAAGACCGCCAAGTAGTCGTTCGTGCGGCTCGCCACGCGGGCCGCAACGATCCCATCGTCGCCATCCCTCCTCGCATCGGGCCGTCGACACACGCCCTCAGTTCCGCCGTGCGATCGCGCGGCGGCCTCGCTTCGGGCGTAGACTCCCGCTCGATGCGCTCCACCAATCGCTTTCGCTTCGCCGCGTGCCTCGCGCTCGCCGGACTTTCCGTTGCGTCACTCGATGCGTGCTCCACGCCGCCGGCCAACGACGCGGGTGACGTGGCGAACGACCTTGCCGACGAATCGACCGCGGACGCGAACGACGCGGGCTTCGATGCCGTGACGACGCCCGATGTGGGCGTGGATCGACTCGTCCCGCCCGACGTCGCGCGCACGATGCCGGAGACCGCGATGCAGACGCGGCGGCAGTCGTGCGAGTTCGCGGCGGGGGCGTGGCCGTCGGAGACGCTGGGAAACGACGTCCCGATCGGTACTGACATTCCGATCGATCACATCCTGGTTCTCATGATGGAGAATCGCTCCTTCGACCATTACTACTCGCACCTGCCGGAAGCCGGGCAGACGGACGTGGAAGTACCGCCGGCGGGATGGACGAATCCGAGCGCAACGGGGACGCCGGTCGCACCGACGCACGACACGCAGTACTGCGTGCGCGATCTCGATCACGGATGGCACGGCACCCATGGCGAGTGGAACGACGGCGCGATGGACGGTTTCGTGACCGAGAACGATCCCAGCGGCGAGCGCGCTCTCGCGTACGAAACGCAGGCCGATCTCCCGTTCTATTACGGCCTCGCGACCACCTTCGCGATCGGCGATCACTACTTCAGCGGCACGCTCGGTCCGACGTTCCCGAACCGGCTCTACATGCTCGCGGCGACGTCGTTCGGCCTCACCTACAACACGCCCGTCGCGGAGGACACCGCGGCGCATCCGGTGAACCAGATCTTCGCGCGGCTCGATGCGGCCGGGGTCGATTGGAAGGACTACGCCGGCGGCGTTCGTACCCCGGCGCTGTTCGTCTACTACGGGATCCTTCGGCGCCAGACGCAGGCACGCCTCGTCGGCATCGATCGCTTGATGACCGATCTGCAGACCGGACAGCTCCCATCGTTCGCGTTCATCGAGCCTTCGTTCAGCGGCACTGGCGGACAGCGCTCGGACGAGCATCCTCCGGGGACGCCGATGGCTGGCGAAGCGTGGGTCGAGCCGATCGTCCGCGCGTTGATGGCGTCACCGCAGTGGAGCCGCACCGCGTTGTTCATCACCTACGACGAGCACGGCGGGTTCGCCGATCACCTCGCGCCTCCGCCTGCGTGCGCGCCCGACGATCGTGAGCCGATCGAACCGAACCCCGATGGCGGAATGCCGATCAGCGCCGGCCATCACTTCGACCGCTACGGCGTCCGGGTGCCGTTCATGGTCGTGTCGCCGTACGCGCGCGCGCATTACGTGTCGCATCAGGTCTTCGACCACACGAGCATCCTGCGATTCGTCGAAGCGCGATTCGGGCTGCCGGCGATGACCCGTCGCGATGCGAACGCGACGCCTGTCACCGATCTGTTCGACTTCACGCACGCGACGTTCATGACGCCACCGACGAACATTCCGTCGGCACATGGTGTTTCCCCAGCGGTGCGTGATGGATGTGATGCACTCTTCCCGTCGAGCGGCGGCCTGTGACTTCGCGTCGAGCTTGACGCGCCGTGCACGTGG
>CBIHQZ010000999.1:0-3237 GCA_966212315.1 uncultured Myxococcales bacterium | reverse complement strand
CGGGGAGGGGCGAGTGAATCCAACGGACGAAACGATGGGGAGGGGTCTGCGCGAATGCGGTCTGCGTCACCGCGGCGCGGCGTGCGTGCCCGTTCGCGAGCGAACCGTCGTCGCACGCGGAGTCACCGGCGCGGGCGGCGTCGCGTGATGCGCGGGCGCTGCCGTCTCGGTCGCGTGCTCTCGCTCGGGCGCATCGCTATTGCCCGAGTATCGCCGTGCGATGACGAACGCGAGTGCCACGAGAATCACCACGACGAGCAGCGCCGGAACGATGGGGCGTTCACTCGCGACCGGCTGCACCGTCGCGGGCGCCGGATGCTGCGGCCGCTTGTAGGGCGTGGTCGCGATCGCGCTGTTCAGTGCGTTCGCTTGCTGCGTTTCGAGTGATGTACTCGCGCTCGCCCGCGGACGGAACGCGTTGTACACGGCCCCCGCGAGTTCGCCGGCCGACGAGAATCGATCGCCCACGCGCTTGGAGAGCGCTCTCGCGAACGCGGCATCGAGACCGGGGGCGAGATTCGGAACGTACTTGGACGGTGGCGGCGGCGTGTCGTTGGCAACCGCGTACGAGACACTCACCGCGTCTTCACCGGGGAACGGGCGGGTGCCGCAGAGCGATTCGTAGAGCACGGCGCCGAACGAGAAGACGTCACCGCGAATGCTGTAATCACCCTTGGTGATCGCTTCGGGCGCGGCATATGCCGGCGTGCCGAGAAACTGTCCGTCGCGCGTGAGCGCTGCATCCGGAACACGCGCGATGCCGAAGTCGGTGAGCTTCACCGCACCGTCGGGGGCGAGCAGGATGTTGTCCGGCTTGATGTCGCGATGAATGATCCCGGCGGCGTGGAGCGCGTCGAGCGCCGACCCGATGCCGCGCGCGAGCCGCACCAGTTCGTCGCCGTCGAGCCGTCCTTCGGCGATGCGGCCGCGCAGCGTCTGTCCCGCTACGTATTCGTAGATCAGGTATGGCCCGAGGGTCGGATCCACGCCGGCGTCGTAGACGGCCACGACGTTCGGATGCATGAACTTCGCGGCCGCCCGCGCTTCGTTTCGGAACCGCGCGATGTACGCGTCACGCGCCGCACCGGCCGCATCGAGACGCAGCACCTTGATGGCGACGTCGCGACCGAGTTCGGGATCGCTCGCGAGGTACACGCGGCCCATCGCGCCTTCGCCGAGAAGGCGAATGACCTGATAGCGACCGATCGCACGCACCGGGATCGACGAGCGCGATGCGGACGAGTCACGGGTCGCGGAGGGCGGCTTGGCCGAAGGGTCGCGTGGCTTCGAAACCGGCTCCATCACCGCTTCGGCAATCTACTCGGCACCCTCGGGCACGTCGAGGAAGCGGCGCAGAATGTCCGCGCTCACGTCCCGTTCGAACCAGAGCGCGAGCGCGCGTGCGGCCTGATGCGCAAGCATTCCGAGCCCGTCGATCGGCCGGAGCCCGCGCTTGCGAGCCTCGGCGAGCCACCGCGTTTCGCGAGGCGCGTACACCACGTCCATCGCGAATCCGCCTGCGTTCAACCCATCGAGCGCGGCGATCAGGGCGTCGTCGCCGGAACCTCCGTGCATCCCGGCCGAGGTTGCCTGCACGATCGCATCCGCTCGCGAGGTCGCGGTGACTTCCAACGCGCTCGCCGTTCCGCGTCCACCGACCGATTCGACCGCGCGGACGACGTCACCGGCACGCGCGATCGAGCGCGCTCGCACCGTCACGTGCGCGCAACCGGCCTGCGCGAGACCGACGGCCACTGCGCGCGCAGCGCCGCCCGATCCGAGCACCACCACCTGCGTCCCGCGCGGATCGAACCCGCGCTCACGCAGCGCATCGACCGCACCGGGCGCATCGGTGTTGTGGCCGTGCACGCGCCCCGCATCGAAGCGCAACGTGTTCACTGCGCCGATCGCGCGCGCGCTCGCATCGAGTTCGTCGCAACACGCCACCGCGGCGATCTTGTGCGGCACCGTGACGTTGGCACCCCGCGCGCCGAGCGCGGCAAGTCCGCGCACCGCGTCCGTCAATCGCGCCGGATCGACGTCGCACGCGAGATACGCCGCATCGAGACCGAGATGCTCGAACGCGCGGGTCATCATCGCCGGCGAGCGCGAGTGCGCGACCGGATGACCGAGCAACGCGAGCAACGCGGTGCGCGCGCTGGTCACGACTCGCGAATGCCGGTGACCTCGGCGTCGATCTCGCCGCGATGCACACGCACCGTGATTCGTTCCCCCGGCTTCACGCTGGCAGCGTCGGTCACCGCGCGGCCCTTCGCGAGCGTCACGCTGTATCCACGCCCGAGAATCGCGAGCGGCGAGAGCGCATCGAGCTTGGCGGCCATCGTGCCGAGTGCATTGCGTCGATCGATGGACATCGCCCGCATGGCCGGATCGAGGCGCGCACGCGTGTCTTCGAGGGTGCGCGACCGCGCTTCGAGCAATCGCTTCGACGCGGGTCCCAGCCGCTGCGCGAGCGCATCGAGCGTTCCGCGATCGCGCGTCAGTCGCGTGCGTGGATGCGCGAGCTTCAACCGTCCGTTGCTTTCATCGAGCGCACGACGTCCCGCTCGCACCCGACGGGTCAGCGCCTCGCGCATGCGCGACATCGCGTCGTCGAGACGCTGCGCCGCTTCGTCGGTGAATCGCCGCGGATCACCGAGTCGCTTCTCCGCGCGCGCCAACGCAACACGCCGTCGATCGACCTTGCCGCGAATGCTCTGCTCGAGACGCGCGGTGAACGCATCGAGTTCCGCTTGAACGCCGTCCCGTTCGGGAATCGCGATTTCCGCGGCATTACTAGGCGTCGCCGCGCGCCGGTCGGCGACGAGGTCCGCGATCGTGAAGTCGGTCTCGTGTCCGACCGCGGAGATCACCGGCACTCGACACGCCGCGATCGCACGCGCCACGCGTTCGTCGTTGAACGCGCTGAGATCCTCGGCCGAACCGCCGCCGCGTCCGACGATGAGCACGTCGAGTCCGCGCACGCGCTGAATCGCCGCGATTGCCGCCACGATCCGATCAGGTGCATCCGCGCCTTGGACCAGCGTCGGTGCGAGAACGATCCGCACGGGCCAGCGATCCATCGCGACCCGGCAGATGTCGTGGAACGCCGCGCCCTGCCCCGACGTCACGACCCCGAGTACTCGCGGAAACCGCGGCAAGCGCCGCTTGCGTTCCTCCGCGAAGAGCCCCTCGTTCGCGAGCCTCCGCTTGAGCGCCTCGAGTGCCGCGGCCGCC
>CBIHQZ010000998.1:0-3240 GCA_966212315.1 uncultured Myxococcales bacterium | reverse complement strand
CGCAGCCCGCCTATGCACAACCGGTTCAGCCCGCGTACGCGCAACCCGCGTATGCACAGCCCGCCTACGCGCAGCCCGCACAGCCGGCGTATGCGCAGCCCGCCTACGCGCAGCCCGCGCAACCCGCGTACGCACAACCCTCGTACGCGCAGCCCGCACAGGCACAGGGATACGTTCGCCCCAGCAGCACGTATGTCGTCCCCGCGCAGCCGGTTCGTCCCGCCGGCCCCGCGGTCGCCGTGCCCGCGTCGGTGCGGGGCACCGTCATCGTTCGCTGATCGCGCGCGATTCGCGCCGGTCATTCCCGCAACAACAACATCAACTGTTCGGTCGCCCGCGCCGCAATGTCGGTGCGGCCGATGCCGCGCGCGAATTCGATCACAGCGCGCAACGATTCTTCAGCCATGTCGGTGACGTCGATCTGCAGTGGTGCGCCGCGTTCGGCGAGAAGTCGCATCATCGTCACGTCGCCGTGATTCGCCGCGAGCTGCATGGCGAGTGCGTCGATGCGCGCGCCGGCGTCGAGCAAGCGCTGCGCAATCATGACGTGCCGATGGAGCACCGCTTCGTGGAGGATCGATCCCGACCAGGTCGGAACGTGCACGTCGACGCCGATGTCGAGCAGCAGTGACACCATGACGAGGTCGCCGCCGGCGACGGCGTGAGCCAGTGGCGTCTCCCCGCGTGCGATCAGGTGAGGGTCGATCTCGCCGGCTGCGATGCGCCGGTGCACGTCGCATAGATCGCCCGCTCGAAGCGCGATGCGGAAGTCGTTGTACGCGTCCGAGGTCGCGAGCTGGAGACTGGTGTCGAGCTTGCCGCCACGTTTGCGGATGCTCTCGGCGAGCGCCATTCCATGCAGCGCGATCGCGACGCTCCACGGTGTGTGACCGACCGCGTTCGCGGCATTCACGTCGGCGCCCGCGTCGAGCAAGCGCGTGATGGCTCGCGTGTCGCCGAGCGCGGTCGCGATGTGCAACGGCGTGTCGCCGCGCTCACTTCGCACATCGGAAGGAACATCGGGGGGATTCTCGCCGCGGCGCAGTGCAGTGAAGAGCGCGGGGCTCTCGGCGACTCGCGTCGGCGTCAGCGGTTGGTAGGCGATGCCGAGGGCTGCGGCGATCTCCTCGCGCAACGCGCCCACGCTCGCGGGCGTGGACTTGTCGCGATCGCGCACCGTGGGATCGGCGCCTCGCGCGAGTAGACGGCGCACCGTCTCGGCGTCGCCGCGCATCGCGGCGTGGAAGAGCGAAGTGCGCCCGCGCTCGTCGCGGATGTCGGGCTTGGTGACGCGCGCCAGACGCTTCGCGATCGCCTTGGATGCCGGCCCGTCGCGCCGCGCTTGCGCGACAGTCAACGCACTCGCGCTATTGCTCGACACGATGTTCGGATCGGCGCCGGCCGTGAGCAGGTAGTCGACTTGCTCTACGGTTCGCGCCTGTGCCGCGCGCATCAACGGGCTCCAGCCACCGCGCACCGGATTCACGTTCGCGCCGGCTTCGATCAGTGCGCGCGCGATGTCGAGATCGCGCGCTTCCGTGAGCGCGGTCGCGCCGCTGTCGGTGGCCGCTTCGAGATCGAGCCCGAGTCCGATCAATCGCGAAACCTGTGCCGCGATTCCGCGCCACGCCGCGCGCATGAGGAGCGTCGTGGTGCCCTTGCGCACCCGCGGGTCGGCGCCGCGATCGAGCGCGAGGTCGAAGATTTCCGGGCAGGAAACCGCGTAGAGCAGCACCGGGCTCGGTCCGCGCTCGAACAGCGTGACGTCGAGGCCGTGGTCGAACATCGCGCGAACGGACTCGACGTCGCCTCGATGCACCATCGCGCGGAGATGTTCCCCATGGGCCTCCGTCACGACACCGCGCCAATCGATCGGTGCGTCGGGACCTTCGCGATGGCGATCGAAGAGCGCGGTTACGAGGAACGCATCGAGCGCGGCGAGCGCATGCGTGTTGTTGGCGGCGAGGGCCGCATCGAAGGGCGTGTTGCCGAGGCGGTTCGCATGGCGCGGATCGGCGCCGGCGGCGAGAAGCGCTGCGACGCGTGTTCCGTGATGCGGTTGCGCGGAGAACACACCGCACAGCGCAAGCAACGCCGTATCGCCATTCGGGCCTTCGCGTTCGAGATCCACGCCGGCGCGAGCGAGAACCGCGATCGCGTCGGGCGCTGCACCGAGCAATGCAGTCGACGCATCCGGCTTGTTCGGCGCGCGTAGGAGCGCGTCGAGTACGTCGAAGTTCTTCTGTCCGCGCGTCGCGAACGACACGGCCGTGTTCCCGGTCTTGTCCGCGGAATCGGGGTTCGCGCCGGCCGCGAGCAGTCGCTCCACGAGGGCGAGATCGCCGGTGCGACATGCATGCAGGAGCACCCACGATCGCGGTTTGCCATCGGTTCCGAGCGAGTCGTTGGCGGGTGCGCCGGCATCGAGAAGTCGCGCGACGAGTTCGAAGTCGCCCGCATCGGCCGCGAAGCGGAGCGCTGTGTCCCCACGGAGATCCGCGTGTGCGGCCTTGGCCCCGGCTTCGAGCAAGCGACGTGCGACCTCGCCACGCTTCTCACGGCACGCAGCGACGAGCGCCGTTGCACCATGGCGATCGATGGCTTCGAGTGCGGCGCCATTCGCGATGGCTGCTTTCAGCACGGCAGCCGTCGACGCCGCGTGGAGCGGGAGCTGCCAGTCATCGTGCGTTGCTGCACCGTGCTTCGCGAGCAGCGTGGCGGTCGCGTGATCACCGGCCGCGCTCGCTGCCATCCACGCAGACCAGCCCGCTGCGTTCGGGACATCGAGCGCACCGTGTTCGAGCAGCGCATTCACGTCGGCCGCAACGCGCCGCACCACGCGGTCCAACAGAAGCGAGTCCTTCGAAATCGGATCGACCACGATGTTCGGGTTCGCGTCCGCGGAGAGCAGCAACTCGAGCGCGCGTGTGTTCTTCGCGGCCATCAACGATGGCGGCGTGCCCGCATTCGGGTCGGCGTTCGCTTCGAGCAGCACAGCGGCGACGTCGAGTCTGTCCGCCGCGATCGCGCCATACAGCGGTGTGGTGCCGAGTCGATTGATCGAGTCCACGTACGCGCCGGCCGTCGCGAGCTGACGAACGAGATCCACGTGTCCCCAATTCGCGGCTGTCCGCAGCGCCGTCTCGCCTCGACGATCCCGCGCTTCCAACGACGCGCCGTGTTTCATCGCGAGTTGCACGGCATCCCAGCGACCACCCTCCGCAGCCTTCACGATCGCCG
>CBIHQZ010000997.1:0-3241 GCA_966212315.1 uncultured Myxococcales bacterium | reverse complement strand
CGAACGTCGGTCGCTTCGCTGTGCTGATCGACCCGCAGAACGCGGCCTTCGCCGTGCTCGCGCCCGCACCCTGACCGCCGTCCCCGATCATTCCGTGCGCGCTCGAGCAGGCGCGCGCGTTGCTACGTCCTCCGTTCGCGGCGGCGTGATGCGCGTCCGCCGCGAAGGAGATACGCGATGATCAACGTCCTCGGATTCGGACTTCTCGCCCTGTCGCTCACGGCGGCGCCGCAAAAGGACTACGTCGACGTCGACGTGCATCACCATCACCATCACCATCATCACGTTCGCGCACGCGGCGGTGGCCCGCGGATTCTGCACGGCACCGCAGAAGCGTTTCGCACCGGCGGATCGGCCGTCGCGTACGGCACACGCAGCGTCGGGCGCAGCATCGCGGGACGTCCGTCGGACACGCACGATCGCGCGCGCATGGAACATCACGCGCACCGCACCGGCGACGACTTCCGCCGTCACTGATCGCTCAGCTCGCGGGCGTCGTCCCCGGCAGCATTCGTCGCACGCTCTCCTCGAGCATCTTCGCGTCGAACGGTTTGTTCAGAAACATCATGTGCGGCACGTTGGACGATGCTTCTTCGGTGTAACCGCTCATCAGGATCACCGGGAGCGCGGGCCACTTCTCGCGCACGTGGGCGAGCACGCCACGACCATCGACCTCGGGCATCGTGAGATCGACCAACACGAGATCGAACGGTGTCGGCGCCGCGTCGAGCCGCTCGATCGCTTCGCGTCCGTTCGACACGACGTCGACTGCGAACCCGAGGCGTTCGAGCATGCGCCCGAGCGTGGTGCGCAAGAGCGGTTCGTCGTCGGCGAGGAGCACGCGACGCGACGCGCTCGGTCGCTGTGACGGGGAGGGCAGGGATTCGGGAACGACGCCCGGTGCGCCCGTTCCTGCCGGAAGCAGGACCGTGAACGTCGTGCCGTTCCCTGGTGCAGTCACGATCCGAACGCCGGCGCGATGCGCGCGGAGAATCCCGAGCATTGCGGACATCCCGAGACCGCGACCGCGCGTCTTCGTCGTGAAGAAGGGGTCGAACATGCGAGAACGCGTCTCGCTCGTCATGCCTTCGCCGTCGTCGGAGACTTCGACCACGACGTAGCGCCCCGGCGGAATCGACGGCTCTCCCGCGATCGGCGGCGGCGTGTCCTGGGTCGTCACCTCGAGACGCGTCCGCATCGTGACAGTCCCACGCGCGGAGCCGATCGCGTCGACCGCGTTGGTGAAGAGATTGATCCACAGCTGCTGCATCTGCGCGGCGTCGGCCTCGACCGCAGGGAGGTTGGACTCGAACGCGGTGTCGATGCGTACGTTGGACGGCACCGACGACCCGAGCAGACGCGCCATCTCGCGACCGAGCGCGGTGAGATCCACCGGCCGCACCACGAAGCGCCCGCGCCCGCTGTACGCCAGCAATCGCGTGGTGAGATCCGACGCACGCGCGACCGCGGCATCGAGATCGTCCAATGCCTCGCGCACATCGCTCGATGGTTTCGCGACCTGCGCGCGAACGACCGAGACGTTGCCCTGCAGAACCGCCAGGAGGTTGTTGAAGTCGTGCGCGATGCCCCCCGCGAGCAGACCGAGACTCTCGGTGCGCTGCCTCGCCGCGAGGGCGGCCTCGGCCTCACGCCGCTCGGTCACGTCCGCGTGCGAACCCACCACGCGCGTTGCCTGGCCGGTCGCGTCCCTCAACGCGGCGCCGCGCGAGAGAATGCGACGGTAGCTGTTGTCGGCCGCGCGCAGGCGGTACTCGACGTCGAGTTTCTGTGAACGTCCGGACACGAACGCTTCGACGGCCGCGAACGTCGCCGCGCGATCCTCGGGGTGCACTTGTTCGCGCCATGCGAGGTGCGACATCAGCCCGCTCGATCCGGGCGCGAATCCGAGCTGGATCTCGTATCGCGGCGACATCCAGATGACGCCCTTCAACACGTCCCAGTCCCAGATTCCGTCCTGGTTGGCGTCGAGCGCGAGTTGCCAGCGTTGTTCGTTCGCCGCGGTCTCGCGCAGCGAAGCCTCGAGACGCGCGTGCAATCGCTGACTCTCGACGAGCCGCGTGCGTCGTTCGCGCAGCTCGGTCGGGATCCAACGCCGCACGATCACGGCGAGCACCGTGATGCACACCACCGTGTTCAAGAGCTTCGGCAGCATGAGCATCACGGGCTGCGACAGCGTGCGTGAGAGGACCGGGAACGCGATGCCGTAGTTGCCGGCCCACACGATGCCGAAGAACACGTTCTCCACCGCGCTCTTCATCGCATCGAGCGCGAGCACCCCCGCGAGTACTGCGACGAGCGCATCCTGGTTCCTCGCGATCCGGCGGTATCGCAGGTAGAGCGCGAGGATCGCGGTCCAGAGACACGCGAGGAGCGCGTAGTTGACCACGGTGAGATACGCCAACGTCCGTTCGTTCATGCAGCGTATCCCGCCGGCCCCGTGCGCCGAGAATGGCACATTTCGGCGGGTGCCAAGCGTTCGGTGCCAAGCGTTCCGCCGCCACGCGCCTGACGGTCGGAGCAGACCGGATGCCGTGCTCCGTCGTAAGAAACCGACGGACGGTCACCGAGCGCCGGTTCGCGGTTTCGCTGCGGGCTTGCTCACCCGCTTGCGCGGCGGATGGAGCGTCTCGCCGCGTTCGCACATCGCGACGAAATCCCGAACGAGCCGCGCGCGCGTCTCGGGCTTCTTGGCGTGATGGATGCGAAACAACATCGCGTATCGGTTTGCCGAGTCGAGTTGGTCGTGGAACGCGCGGGCCTTGTCGTTGGCCGCGAGCGCCGCTTCGAAGTCGGGGGGAATCGTGGCCGTGCGCTGCCCTGAATACGCGGCGTCCCACCGTCCGTCGCGCTTTGCGGCTTCGATCGCGGCCAGTCCTGGCGGGTGCATCTTTCCCGCCGCGATCAGTGCCTCTGCTTTTGCGCAATTGATCTTCGACCAGATGCTCTTCGGCCCGCGCGGCGTGAAGCGTTGCAGCCACCATGCATCGTCGAGCCCGCGTTTCTGCGCGTCGATCCAACCCCACGTGAGTGCGAGATCGAGAGCTTCTGCATAGGTGATCGACTGGTGCTCGCTGTCGGCCTTCGCGATCCTCACCCAGAGGCCCGACGACTTCGCGTGATGCTTCGCGAGCCACGCGTTCCATGCGCGGGGCGTCGCGAACGGGACGGACTCATCCGCGGCGTCCTTCGCGGCGGCGGACTTCGAACGAGCGTTCATGGG
>CBIHQZ010000996.1:0-3243 GCA_966212315.1 uncultured Myxococcales bacterium | reverse complement strand
CCATCGCCGGCATCGCCCGCACCATCGAGGCGATCGATGCCAGCACCTCCGCCGGAGACATCTTCGTGAGCCGATGGAACGGCACCGCGTGGGTCGTTGCCGGCGGCGCATTGTCCATCGCGGGCGGAGACACATGGGCAGCCTCGCCATCGCTCGCGTTGACGAGCGCGGACGCCCCCGTGGTCGCGTGGGTCGAGCCGCTCGCCGCTGGCGCCGATAACTCCGTCGCTGTGCGTCGGTTCGATGGCTCGTCGTGGACGTCACTCGGCCTCCCCTTCAGCGCCGACACCGCAGCGCGAACGCCCGCGCACAATCCGGTCCTCGTGCTCGACGCGAGCGACGCGCCGCTCGTCGCGTTCTGCGAAGGGCCGCGCGTGTACGTGTTCCGCTACGAGGGAAACACGTGGAGGCCGCTCTCCGCGGGACTCAACGAACCGTCGATGAACCCCGCGCAGGTCAATCATGTGAGTCTCGTGCTCGACTCGCGCGGGACGCCGATGGTGGCGTGGGAGCAGATGCAGATGGCGACGGGTCGGCCCTCGGTGTTCGTGCGCCGGTACAATCGATGAACGTGGTGACGGTGTTCGCGTGGCCGTGTCTCACGCGTGAAATCAAGCGGAGACCGCGCACTCGCAGCGTCGAGGCGTTGTGTTCGCTTTGCTCTCAAAGCTCTGACACGGGCGTGCCGCGGTGATCAGAACTCGCTGCTCACCGAAAGCGGCGTCGCGTTGGGCCGTCCCGCACCCGCGGCGCTTCCGGCAGCATGCCTCGTCGGCGCGCCGGTGCGTGCAGCACCTGTCGTCGTGCGCGGGCGCGTGTTCGTCCGAGCCGCCACCGCGGGTGCTTCCGTCGCGGGCGCAACGACGGGTGTCGTCGCAGGCGCGGCCGGCGCATCCGCGAGCGCCACCATGATCTCGCGATCGCGCTCGGCGGTGAGGCTCGTCTCGTACGGTTGATGTCCGTCCGCGGTGATGCGCAGCGCATGCTGCGTGCCGCGGTCGAGCACCAGATGCGGGCTGTTCACGGCGTGGCCATCCAGATCGATGCGCGCGCCTGTCGGTAGTCCCGCCAGATCGATGACGACGGTGGGCGAAATCGCCGGCGTCGCAGGTGCGATCGGCGCTGCGACTGCAGCACGCGTCGTCGGTGCGGGCGTCGCGGGCGCGCTCGACTTCACGAACAGGAATCCCCCGATGCCGAGCGCTGCGACCAGCGCGAGTCCACCACCGACGAACAGCCCCGCAGACTGCTTCTTCACGGGCGTCGCGTTCGCGGCCACCACCGCTTGCGCGCCCGTTTCCCACGACGAAGGCGTGAGCGTCGCGGTCTTGGCGGGCTTCGGAATCGCCGCGTGCGTGCCCGTGGCATCCGCAGCAATCGGCGCGCTACCGATCCACGGCGTGATCGCCGCGAGGAACTCACCGGCGTCCTGGTAGCGATCGTCGCGGTCCTTCGCCATCGCCTTGGACACGATCGCGTCGAACTCCGGCGGCAACGTGGGATTGACCGAGCGCGCGGACTTCACGCCGTTCGGTCGATACACGATGTCCATCAAGAGTTCGGCGTGGCTCTCGGCGTTGAACGGCGCCTGCGCGGTCACCATCTCGAACAACATCACGCCCGCGGAATACAGGTCGGCGCGATGGTCGATGTCGCGCTTCGCCGTCGCCTGCTCGGGCGACATGTACACCGGCGTTCCCATCAACGCGCCCGTCTGCGTCTTGCCCGAACCGGCCGGGCCTTTGCCGTCGTCTTTGAACTTCGAGATTCCGAAGTCGAGCAGCTTCACGAAGTCGCGAACGCCCGCTTTGGTCACCAGGTAGACGTTGTCGGGTTTGAGGTCGCGATGAATGATCCCGGCGGCGTGCGCGGCGCCGAGCGCGGAGATCACTTGCGCCATCACGTATGCGGCCGACTCGGGGCTCAACGCACCGGCGCGCTCGATGCGCGTCGCGAGGCTCTCGCCCTTGAGAATCTCCATCACCATGAACGGCGCGCCGTCGTGCGTGCCGACGTCGAGCACGTCGATGATGTTGTCGTGACCGATGGCAGCCGCCGCGCGAGCCTCGCGTTCGAAGCGACCTACGACTTCGGCGTTCCGCGCGAACTCGGGGAGCAGCACCTTGATCGCGACGCGACGTCCCACGCCGGTGTGTTCGGCTTCGTAGACTGCGCCCATCCCGCCTTCGCCGATGGGGCCCACGATCTTGTAGCGGTCGTTGATGATGGTTCCGGCTTCGAGCATGGCTTTCTCTTCAACGGCGAGCGGGGTTCCGACGTCGATCGCTGCTGCGCGAGTCTAGCAAGGACCGGGCGAGGCGAAAGTCACGCGAGGCTTCGCACCTGTCCGTGGTGGGGTCGGCGCGATCGACCGGAATAACCGTTTCGCCGCCGGGAAATCGCGCGCTGCACGCGTCGGCGGCATGACATCGACGTCGTGGCACGGCGCGAATGCTTTCGCAGCGAGGTCGTGCAAACCGGGCAAGTGCGTAGCGCTCAATGCGCGTCGGCGGCGACCCACATGAGGATATTTCGCACCGTGCGCACGAAGTCGGGCGGGAGTTCGTGTCCTGCGTTCTCGAGGATCCGCATGTGGATGTGCCGGCGGCCCCACACGCGCGCGAGCTGTTCGTACGCGCGATTGGTGTGCTCGAGTACGGAGTCGCTGCGGCCGGTGAGAAAGAACACGCGGCCGACGCTGTTCGCCATGCGACGGATGCGCTCGCCTTCGCTGTCGATGTAGCGATCGTCGGCGGCGATGATGAACCAGCGCGGGAACGTCTGCGGGTTCATGAGACCGACGTTCATGCCGACGTAGGCGCCTTCGCTGAAGCCCATCACGACGTTGTCGTGACGTCGAACGCGGCCGGGAAATCGCGCCGAGAGAACGTCGAGCGCCATGATCGTCTCGCGGTTCGCGTAGTCGCGATCGTTGCGCCATTCGCGCCGTCCACCGCCGCGATCGACCTGACCGATCGGGCACACGAGCCAGCCGAAGCGACTCGCGATGTCGTGGAACGTGCGGCAGCTCTCGCGTGGGTTCGCGTTGCGGGCGTGGAGATAGACCAGCACACGCGCGCGGCGTCCGCCGCCTTGCGGGCGATAGAAATAAGCGCCGGCCATGCCTGGAATCGTGAGGCGATCGGGATCACCGGGACGACGCGGCGGCTCGGGTTCGGGGCGCGTGTGACGCGGACGCGGGCGCGGCGTGGGCGTGGGATTCGCCGGCTGCGCGGTGGTGTT
>CBIHQZ010000995.1:0-3248 GCA_966212315.1 uncultured Myxococcales bacterium | reverse complement strand
GCACGATCGCGCGCTGCCGGATGTCCTCGCCGAGTTGCGGATCCAGGCGCAGGTAGTTGCCCGATGGCGTGCGCACGATGGCCTCGCGGATCGCGTCGGAGACTTCGCCCGCGAGGGTCCACGCTGCCAGACGTCCGCGCGGCGCGAACGCGTGGGTGATGTGCCGGCGCAGCGCTTGTCGTGCAAGGTCCGCGAGGACGACCGGGTCCTTCTCGGTCGTCGCGTACGGCGCGAGGCCTTCGAGGATGTCGCGCAGATTGCGAATCGAGATTCCTTCCTCCGCGATGCGGCGAAGCACTTCCGCCAGCAGCGTGACCGTGAGCGGCTTCGGAATCGTGTTCCGTACCAGCGCGGGGTGCGAGGTCTCGAGCGCATCGACGAGGGTCTGCGTCTCCTGGATGCCGATGAACTGCGAGGCATGCGAACGGAGCGCGCCGCCGAGCGCCGCGATCACCACTTCGTCGTGCGCGAGCGCTACGTATCCTTCGCGCTCCAGTTGCACGGCGACCGCTTCGTCGACCCACGCCGCCGGGGTTCCGAACGAAGGGTGCGTGTCGGGAATCGTTCGCGGCGCGCGTGCGCCGATTTCCGCCGCGCTCGCGGGGACGAGTCGCATCCCCGCATGGAGTTCGCGCTCGACCGCCGGAATCTCGTGAAGGCGGATCACCAGGCTCTGCGATTCGAGTTCACCGCGCGCCACCCTCACCCGCACGCCGGGAAACGGCACTCCAAGATCATGGAACAGCGCATCGCGCATCGCGGGGATCAACGCGCGCAGGGGCGCTTCGGGCTGCCCGGGCGACGACTCGACGAGCGACGCCAGCCCTTCGCCGACGTCCACGGCGATGGGCGTGAGAACCGGCTTGTATTGCTCGCGCTCGCGTTCCGCATCGGTCGCGCGCGTCGTCGCTGCGCCCGGTGACCGTGCGCCGATCACCTCGTTCGCGCGCGCCTGCTTCGACTGCGCGCGTGCCACGGCTCGCGCACCGAATGCGAGGACACCCGCCATCACCAGGAACGGCAATGCCGGCATGCCCGGCGTGATGGCGAACGCACCGAGCAGCACCGCCGCGATGCCGAGCGCACGCGGCTGCGCGATCAACTGATTCGAGATCTCTTTGCCGAGTGACTGATCGGGCTCTTCGCTCGCCACGCGCGTCACCAGGATGCCGGCGGCGGTCGAGATGATCAGCGCGGGAATCTGCGCGACGAGCCCCTCGCCGATGGTGAGCAGGCCATAACGCTGCATCGCTTCACCGGCCGCCATGCCGCGCTGGCCGACGCCGATCGCGAGACCACCCGCGATGTTCACGAACGCGATGATGATCGACGCGATCGCATCGCCCTTCACGAACTTCATCGCGCCGTCCATCGCGCCGTAGAACGAACTCTCGCGCCCGAGCAGACGCCGCCGTCGGCGCGCTTCCGTCTGATCGATCGCGCCCGCGCGCAGCTCGGCGTCGACGGTCATCTGCTTGCCCGGCATCGCATCGAGCGTGAAGCGCGCGGCAACTTCGGCGACGCGCTCGGAGCCCTTCGCGATCACGAGGAACTGCACGATCGTGAGGATCACGAAGATCACCCCGCCGACGACGTAGTTCCCCTTCACGACGAACTGCCCGAACGCGCGGATTACATCACCGGCATTCGCGCGCCCGAGGATCAAGCGGGTCGCCGCGATGTCGAGTGACAGTCGATACAGCGTCGTGACGAGAAGGATGGTCGGAAACGATGCGATCGCGATCGCGTCGGGCACGTACAGCGCCACCAGGAGCAGCACCACCGCGAGCGAGAGATTCACGGTCAGCAGGATGTCGAGCAGGAAGACCGGCAGCGGCACGATCATCGTGGCGACGATCGCGACGACCAGCACAGCGAGAACGATGTCCGCCACCCCGCGCGGCTTCATCCCAGCGCGTCGCCCCCCTGCGCGGGCAGCATCCGCCTCCCCCCGCACGGTCATCGCACGCCCTCGCGCTGGAACCACTCGACGAAGCGCTCGATGCCTTCACGCATCGAAGTCGTCGGGCGATACCCGATCTTCTCGCGCGCCTTCGTGACGTCCGCGAACGTGATCGGCACATCGCCGGGCTGCGTGGACTCCTCGCGGATCTTCGGCGTGATCTTCATCGCCGCTCCGAGCATCTCGATCAACTCGCGCAGCGTCGTCGTGTGGTGTTCGCCGAGATTGTAGATCTCGTAGCCATCACAGTGATCGAGGGCCGCGACCGTCCCTTGAACGATGTCGTCGACGAACGTGTAATCGCGCGCGGTGTCCCCGTTGCCGAACATCGGGATCGCCTGGCCGCGCGAGAGCATCGTGGCGAATTTGTGAATCGCCATCTCGGGACGCTGGCGCGGGCCGTACACCGTGAAATATCGCAGCGCCGAGACGTGGATGCCGTGCAGGTGATGCCAGGTGTATGCGAGCACCTCGGCGGCCTTCTTGCTCGCCGCGTACGGTGAGATCGGCCGGTCGACCGGATCGGTCTCGCGAAACGGCACGGTGTCGCGCCCGCCGTACACCGACGAACTCGACGCGAACGCCATCTTCTGGATCTTCTTCGCGCGCATCCGCTCGAGAAGGTTCACCGTCCCCGCGACGTTCACGTCCATGTAGATCCCGGGACGATCGATGGAGGGTCGAACCCCCGCCCACGCGGCAAGATGCACCACTGCGTCGAACGGCGACTCGAACACGCGGTCGAGAAACGCGAGGTCGGTGATATCTCCCTCGGCGAGCGTGAATCTCGCGCCCCCGCGGGCCTGCACGGCCGTGATGTTCCGGCGCTTGATCGCGGGGTCGTAGAAGTCGTTGAAGTTGTCGACTCCGACCACTTCGTCGCCGCGTGCGAGCAGCGCCTCGGCCGTGTGGGAACCGATAAATCCGGCTGCGCCGGTGAGAAGAATCCTCATCGCGGCCGAAGTCTAACCGCGAAAGGGCTCCGGCCGATCCACTACTTTGCGCCCGCGTTCGTGCCGTTTCGTGACGCTTTTACAACGCGCGTGATAGCGTCCCGCCACCATCCCGATGGTCGATCCCGCCGTCTATCCCTATTACGAGCGGCTGAACCAGAACCCGGAAGACGCCGAGTCGCTTCTCTTTCTGTGGCAGTGGCACGGCGACCGCGGCGAGTTCCAGGCGCTCGCCACGCTCGCAGAACAGGTCGCTTCGCGGCGTCAGGATCCCACGTCGGCGGCGGATCTCTTCTTCCGCGCCGGCGAGCTGTGGGCGAAGAACGTCGGCC
>CBIHQZ010000994.1:0-3251 GCA_966212315.1 uncultured Myxococcales bacterium | reverse complement strand
ATCGAGGCGAACCGAAGTCAGCTCGAGCAGGTGCTGGTGAACCTGGTGGTCAACGCGCGCGACGCGATGCCCGAGGGGGGAGCGCTCGACGTGTCGACGGGCGTTCGACGCATCACCGAGGAGAATCGTTCGCGCCTCGAAATCGACCCGGGCGAGTACGTCGTGCTGGTGGTGCGCGACGACGGTGTCGGGATGAACGACGAAGTGATGGCGCGGATCTTCGACCCGTTCTTCACGACCAAGGAGAGTGGCAAAGGAACTGGGCTCGGGCTTTCGACGGTGTTCGCGATCGTGAAACAGAGCAGCGGCGCGGTGACGGTCGTGTCGTCGCCCGGCAAGGGCGCGGAGTTCACCGTGTGGTTTCCCGCGATCGACGTCGAGCGAATCGCAGAGCGCGAGACGATGCGGCACGGCCCGCCACGAGGGACCGAAACGATTCTGCTCGTCGAGGATCAGGGCGCGTTGCGAAACGTGGTGCGCGAGTCGCTCGAAGCGTGCGGCTATCGCGTGATCGATGCGACCGATCCGAGCGAGGCACAGCGACGGTCCGCGGACTTCGAGGAGCCCATCGATCTTCTTCTGACCGACGTGGTGATGCCGAGGATGAGCGGTCGCGAACTGGCGGAACGACTGGTGCGAGAGCGCCCGTCGCTGCGCGTGTTGTTCATGTCGGGATACGCGAACGACGTCGCGCTCCGCGAGGGCGTGTCCGATCGGACGATCGCGTTTCTGCCGAAACCCTTCACACCCCATCAACTCGCCGAGCGCGTGCGTACGGTGCTCGATTCGCCACTCGCTCCTGAAGTCGATCAGTAGCGCGCCACCCTCCCCCGCAGACGATCCGGGCTAGTCTCGGACGATGCTCTTTCGACGCCATCCCGCGCTCCGCGTGTTCGCCTTCGGGCTCTCGCTCGCAGCCCTCGATGGCTGCACCAGCTCGGCACCCATCGACCGCGGCGCGTGCGGAGCCGACGTCTCGCGCACCGGCGCGTGCACCGAGCCGAACACGTTCTGCCGCATGGCCGCGTCGTGCGCGATGTGTGACACGGGGCGGTTCATCTCGTTCGCGGCGACATGCTCGTGCAGTGAGGGCCACTGGTTCTGCACCGTGCCCGGTTGCAGCGCGCTCACCGTGGGCGTGTTCGCGGACCCTGCGTGCACCGTGCCGCTCGGTATGGACGCAGGCGTCGACGCGATCGCGGCAACGGACGCGGGCGATGCGTCGATGGACGCGCAGACCGTCTCGGATGCCACGGATGTCGCGGATGCTTCGATCGCGACCGACGTGCGAGACGACTCCGCATCGGGCGATGCGTGCCCGAGTGCGAGCGACGTGTACTCACCGAACGTCGACGGCGGATGCTCGCCGGGGCGGGTCGCCTGCGGCGCGAGTTGCGTCGATCTCACGACCGATCCCCGCAACTGCGGCGCGTGCGGGAACGAATGCCTTCCCGGGTCGGTCTGCGCCGGTGCGTCGTGCGCGTGCGGATGCAGCGCGGGTCGCACGTCGTGTCGTGACGGATGCAATGCGTGTCTGTGCACGGACCTCTCGATCGATTCCACGCACTGCGGCTCGTGCGGCACCGCCTGCGCCGCAGGACAGATCTGCGTCGCGGGCGCCTGCCAGTAGCGAGTCCCGAAACGACGAAGGGCGCGTCGCGATGATCGCAACACGCCCTCGATCGAACCACTCAGCCGCGATCAGGTAGAGGTCTCGCCCTCGCCCGATTCGGACTCCGTGCTCTCGCTCTTCGCCACTGCGGCTGCCTTCGTCTTGGGCTGCTTCACCGACGACGAAGCAGTCGCCGTCGTTGCCGCCGGCTTCGCGATCGCCTTCGCGACCCCGCCGCCCGCAAGTGCCGGCGTGGGCGTACCACCCTGATGGAAGAAGCGCGTGTCGATCCATTCGGTGAGCGGCGCCGCGACGTAGATGCTCGAGTACGTACCCGCGAACACGCCGACGATGATCGCCCACGCGAAGTCGCGGATCACGCCGTGGCCCCAGATGGTGAACGGGACGACGGAGAGAACGACGGTGGTCGACGTGATGATCGTTCGCGAGAACATCTCGCTCACCGATACGTTGATCACGTCGAGAAGACGCAGGCCGCGACGCTTGGCGAGGTTCTCGCGGATTCGGTCGTACACGATGATCGTGTCGTTCATCGAATAGCCGATGACCGTGAGGATTGCCGCGACGGTCGAGATCGTGACTTCCTTGCGGGTGAGGCAGAAGAAGCCGAGCGTGACGATCGCGTCGTGGAAGAGCGCGAGGATGCCGCCCGGCGCGAAGCGGAAGTCGAAGCGGAACGCGACGTAGATCATGATGAACACGATCGAGTAGAGAACCGCGCGGAGCGCCTGGTCGCGGAGTTCCTTGCCGGCGCGCGGCGACACCCACACGCTGGCTTGCAGCGCTGCGTTGTTGTGCAACTCGCGCGTGAGGCCGGCGTTGATCTGGTCGCCGATCGACACCAGCGGAACCTGCCAGCGGTGCTCGCTCGCCTGACCGACGCGGATCGCGCGGTCACCACGAACGTTGCCACCCGCGGTCTCGACGAGGCCGGCGATTTCGACGTCGGTCTTCTCGCCCGAGAGCTGGAGAATCAAATGATCGCCGCCCGGTGAAACCCGGAACTCGGTGAGTTGCATCGCGTCGCCGAGCGCGGTGCGAACACCGTCGCGCAAGTGCCGCTCCTGCTCGGGGCTCACGGTCGACGTCCGCTCGACGCGGATGATGAACGTGTTCGGCGCCGCCTGACTCGGCACGACTTCCGCCGACGGATGACCGAGGCGGTTCAGCGTGGAGCGCAGTTGCGCAGGATCGACCGGGCGCTCGAAGCGCACGGTGATCTCCGTGCCACCGAGAAAGTCGATGCCGTACTTGGGTCCTGGCTTCACCAGGAGCACAGCGGAGATGAGAATCAGCGAGATCGAGAAGATGAGCCATGCGCGGCGCATCCCCATGAAGTCGACAACCCGTCCAGGCTTGATGAGATCCATCGTCGTCTCTGCTCTCGTTCCGAATCAGCCCAGCGAGAGCTTCTTCACGCGAAGACCGCGTACCAACCAGTCGAACACCACGCGCGTCGCGAACACGCCGGTGAAGAGGTTCGCCACGATGCCCACGAGGAGCATGACCGCGAAGCCCTTGATGGGACCGGTGCCGTACTGCAAGAGCACGACGCCCGAGATGAACGTGGTGACGTGCCCGTCGAAGATCGCGGTGAACGCGTGTTCGTAGCCTGCGT
>CBIHQZ010000993.1:0-3252 GCA_966212315.1 uncultured Myxococcales bacterium | reverse complement strand
AGAAACGAATCTCGCTGTGCACGCGCCCACCGTCGTCGCTGTATCGCTGCCGCCCGATCTCGGCGCCGCGCACGTAGGCAACGAGTGTCCCCGTGCGTGTCGCGCGCGGCGGTGGAGACGACGCGTTCGAACCCGATCCGTTGTTCGCCGGTGGAGCACTCGCACTGCTCGATGCGCCCTGCTGCGCCCCGCACGATGCGATCACCGCGAGCGCCGCGCTCGCCACGAAGGGCCCACGATTCGCCAATCGCTCCGACGACCGCATGCCTGCTCGATACCACACTGCACAGGCCGCTGTGTTTCACAGCCACGCCACGGAATCGTGGTGAAACGATGACAACGCGCCACACCTTCGCTTTCACGCGACGGCGCTGGTTCCCGGCGAGGAACGGGTCGGATGCGGTACCGTACGCGCATGCACTCGTCACGCTGGCTCACGCTTCTTGCTTTGATCACCGCACAAGCCGCCTGCACCGGATCGCATCCGACCGACGCCGGTGATGCAGCGACCGATGCCGCCGACGTCGCGATCGACGAAGGCGACGCGGGCGAAGACGTCGTGCTCCCGCCAGGGCCGCGCGGTCAGATCCTCGGGATCCCGCAGACTGCCAACGAGTCGTGGGCGATTCCGACGCTACGCGCGCCCGTGCAAGTGGTTCGCACCGAAGCGAACGTGCCGCACATCTATGCCGCGAGCGAACGCGACGCGACCGCGGTGTGGGGCTTCGTCACGGCGCGCGATCGATACACGCAGATCGAACTGGCGCGACGACTCGGCCTCGGGATCATCTCGAAGCTTCTCGGCGAAGCCGGTCTCGCGGCGGATCAGGGCGCGCGCGATCGCGGCTACGCGTACGTCGCCGACCGCGTGCTGGCGCGAATGAGCGCGAGCGAACTCGACCTGCTCGATGCCTACGCCGAGGGCGTGAACGCATACATCGACCAGGTGCGTCGCCAGGCGCTTCCGGTGCCGACCGAACTCGGCCCGGTGGGTCTGCTCGTCGGGCAGTTGCGCCCCGCGATGTTGATGGAACACCTCACGCGCCGCGACCTCGCCGCAGTGCTCGCGGTCGTGCTCTTCAATTCGAGCTACGCCGACGACGATCTGAATCGCGCGCGCGTCGCTGCGACGTTCCCGACGCTCTTCAACGGCCTCCCCGACGAAACGCTCCGCCACGACGGCGCCGTGCACGACATCTTCGAACGCGTGGCCCCCATCACGAACATCACGTCGGCCGCGGGCTTCGGCGTCGAAGGTGGAACCTTGATGGCGCGCGCACGCACACGCCGCGCGCCCTCGAATCGCAACCGAGAACGCAGCGCACCGCACGTTCCCGAAGACGTGCTCGATCGCGCCATCGCATCCAACGAGTTCTTCACGCGCCTCCGTCGCGGCATGCGTGACGCCGACTTCGGATCGAACGCGTGGGCCACGGGAGGCGTCGCCAACGCCGATGGTCACACGATCGTCTCGGGCGACGGACACCTGCCGTTGAGCGTCCCGACACTGCTGCATCAGGTCGGCATCGACACGTCCGTCTTCGGCGACGGCACCGATCCGCAGACGTTCCTCGGCCTCGCGTTCCCCGGCATTCCGCTCCTTCCGCTCGGCACCAACGGTGAAGTCGCCTACTCGTTCACGTACCTCTACGGCGATCTCACCGACTGGTATGCGGAAGAGATCCAACTCGATGCGAGCGGGCGACCGAGCGCGAGTCGATTCAACGGCACGTGGCATCCGCTCGTCGCGACGCAGGAGACCTACGACATCGCGAACGTGCCTTCACTCAACTCGGTGGGACGCACCGAAATGTGGGCGCACTGGACCACGTTCGACGGTCGCTGGATCGCCTCGATCGAAGGACGCCCCGCCACGCGCATGACCACGCCGGGCGCAGGCGAAGCGGTCATCGAGATCCAGGGCAACCTCGTGATTCCGGCTGACGTCGACGGCGACGGTCACATCAGCGCGGTGTCGTTCGACTACACCGGCTTCGACGTCTCCGACGTACCGATGGGGCTGCGTCAGTTCTCGCGCGCACACAACGTCGGCGAGATCCACACGGCACAGCGACGCTTCGTCGGCTTCGCGCAGAACTTCATCGCCGGTGATCGCGCCGGCAACATCTACTACTCGGGGTACACCGCGACCCCGTGTCGCTCGGCGCTCACTCGCACAGGCACCGGCGCGAGCACTGCGTGGGCTGCGGGTGCCGATCCGCGCTTGCTGCTCGACGGCACGCGCTTCGGTGGCTTCACGATTCCGGTCGACGCCAACGGTCTCCCCGACGAGGCCGCCGGCACCGCGGATCCGTCGCAGTGCCTCGTGCCGTACGACCAGTGGCCGACCGCGATCAACCCTGCGCGCGGTTACGTACTCACTGCGAACAACGACATCGGCGGCAACAGTCTCGACAACAACCTCGCCAACGACACCCACTACGTCGGTGGCTCGTGGGACGTCGGCTACCGCGCGCGCACCATCAGCGAAACGCTCGCGCGCCACACGATGGCGCACACCTCGAGCATCGATGCGATGGCCGCCCTCCAGGCCGACCATCACTCGAGCCTCGCGCTCGAATTGATCCCGTTTCTCTTCGAAGCGATCGACGCCGGACACACCCTCGCGCAGGCCGGCGGCACGCCGAGCGACCCCGCGGATCAACGCCTGCTCGCGCTCTACAACAGCGAACACGCGGCGATCGACGAAGTGCGCACGCGTCTCGCGGCGTGGCAGACGCGCGGTGCGATCTCGGCCTCGGGCGTCGAGACCTTCTACGACTCGCCCACCGCGGACGATCGCAACGACGCCGTCGCCGCGATGCTCTTCAACGCGTGGTACCGCACGTTCGAACGCAGCGTCTTCGACGACGAACACGTCGACACCATCTTCGCGCTCGACCCACGCTTCCTTCGCGCGACGGCAATGCTCGGCATCGTGCAGGGTCGCGGCGCGAGCAATCCGCGCATGCTCGCGAGCTGGAACGCCGCCACGCAGGAATCGGTGTTCTTCGACGACGCGACGACTGCCTCCGTGGTCGAGACGAGCCGCGAAGATGCGCTCCACGCGCTGGTCGCTGCGCTCACCACGCTGCGCGCCGCGCCGACTGCGCCGGGCATCGGCGGTTTCGGCAGCACCGACATGAACCAGTACCTGTGGGGTCTGCGTCACATGGTTGCGTTCCCCTCGCTCATCGACGCGTACGCATCGGGCGTGATGGGCGTCGACTTCATCACCAACCAGATGAAGAT
>CBIHQZ010000992.1:0-3256 GCA_966212315.1 uncultured Myxococcales bacterium | reverse complement strand
ACCGCGCCGACGAAGGTCGGCATCTCAACGGTAGCCCGCCAATTCATTGGCAGGGCCGCCAATGCGTTGACCGAGCGCGCCCGCCCCCTACCCCCCGTCGAAAAACCGCGCGAGCTGATCGCGCATCGCCCGCGTGTCCTCGATCCCCAGCGCGATCAACCGCTCCGCGAACCCGCCGTCGAAGAGCACGTACGAGAGCAGGTCGGTGTCGCCACTCGGTTCGTCCCCGGCCATGCGACGCAACAACGTGCCGGGAATGCCGGTGAGTCGCTTCTCGAACCCGCTGCTCCGCGCGTACTCCACGCCCATCGCCCCGATGTCGCGCGATGGCTGGACGCGCAGCTCTTCGATGCCTCGCAGCGGCGGCGAGCCCGCGGACGTCATCGCCGTGTTCAAACGCGATTCGAAGTCCTCGCCGAACGCGCGACGACCCGCCTCGAGAATCTGATTAGTCCGGCGCAGGCGGTCCAAGTCGTAGTCGACGTGATCGAGCCACAGCGCGTTGATGACCTTGCCGAAGAGAAAATACGGGTTCGGCGGATCGTCGACCGCGAACGGCGAGATCGACACGCGCTCCTGTCGCGCCGGCTCGTCGGGCACGTGACGCAGCGAGATCACCAGCACGCGGTCGGCCCCGAGACGCAACGCAGGCGAGAGGGGCGTGTTCTGCCGAAGACCGCCGTCGCAGTAGTACTGCCCGTCGACCGACACCGCGGGAAACAAGATCGGGATCGCCGCGCTCGCAAGCGCGTGCTGCGGACGGATCTTCGCGCTGACGGCATGGACGAAAGGATCGCTGCTCCACGACGGCACCGTCCCGTCGGCGCGCTGCACGAACACCATCGTGTGCCCGCTTGCGACGTGCGTGCAGCTCACCGAGAGCGCGTGAACCTTTCCCGATGCAATGTTGCGCGGGATGAACGACCACGGCCCGCCGTCGAGCACGAGTTGCTCGAGCGCTTCGGGATCGATGAGTCCGCCGTGTCGATGAACGTCCGTCGGCGCCGGTCCCATCCCCATGAGCGATCGGACGAAACGCATCAGGTCGGTGGTGCGAAGCCGAAGTACGTCGTCGATCTTCAGCGACGTCCAGCGCTTCACGATCAGCTCGCCCTGCTCATCGGGACGGTGTGCGAGCGCGGCGAGAAGGCAGGCATTGAGCGCGCCGACCGAACTGCCGCACAGGATGTCGAAGCGTGCGTGAACGCCGGTCTCCTTGTGCAGATGGTCGCGGAGATACTTGATCACCCCCGCTTCGTACGCGCCGCGCGCGGCGCCGCCGGAGAGGACCAACGCGACGCGTGGTTGCGAGGAAGCGGGGTTCGAGCGCGAGTGCAAGGGGTGGGGTCAGTATAGCGAGGGCGGTGGATCGGACGAGAAAGTGGCGGTGATGGAGCCGAAACGTCGGCTCCCGGTCGTGCGTGACCCGGCGCCTGCGCCTCTCTTCGCGCCCCGCCCAGCGTATTGACCGCCGCGCCTGATGCAGCGCGCGTTCGCGATGCCCCTCCCACGCTAGAGTCGGCGCATGGACGCCCACCGATTCGTGATGGCCGTTTCGTTGGTCGGCACCGTCATCGTCGTTTCGACACTCTTGTCGGGCGCGCTCGAACGAACAGGACTCCCTTTCGTCGCCGTGTTTCTCGCGCTTGGCGCCGCCCTCGGTCCCGCCGGCGTCGGCGCGCTGCAGGTCACGCTGGAAACGCCCGTACTCCGCGTGCTCGCGACGCTCAGCCTCGTGCTGGTGCTCTTCACCGACGCCATCTCACTCGATCTCGCCGAGGTCCGCCGTCACGCGCGACTCGCACTCGTCGTGCTCGGCCCCGGCACGTTGTTGTCGGCCGCGCTCGTGGCCCTCGCTGCATGGAAGATCCTCGGACTCCCCTTCCCCGCTGCGGCCATTCTCGGCGGCGCGCTCGCATCGACCGATCCGGTTCTTCTTCGCGGCATTCTTCGCCGCCGCGACATCCCCGATCGCGCGCGACTCGCGCTTCGACTCGAGAGCGCGCTCAACGACGTGGTGCTGCTTCCGATCGTCGTCGCCGCCATGCCGTTCCTCGCCCGCGGATCGGCGCCGATGCCGGCCACGTTCGCGCGCCTTGCGCTCGGCGTGCTCGTGTTGGGTCCACTCGCCGGCATCCTCGTCGCCGTGATCGCCATCGCGTTGCTCGACTTCGTGCGCAAGCGCGCGGGGGTACGACGCGACTACGAATCGATCTACTCGCTCGGCATCGCGTTCACCGCCTACGCCGCCGCCGAGGCCGTGCACGGGAGCGGATTTCTCGCGGCGTTCGCGGCGGGGCTCACCATCGTCGCGACGGACGTCGAGTTGTGCGACTGCTTCGTCGAGTACGGTGAGACGACGGCCGAACTGGCGTTGCTGCTCACGTTCGTGCTGTTCGGTGGCTCGCTGATCTGGCGCGGTTTCGCGATCGCGGATGCGAGCGTGGTGGCATTCGTGATCGTGGCGCTTCACGTTCGTCCGGTCGCGTTCGGCGTGTCACACGCGGGGCTGCGCATGCCGTCGCGCGAGCGCGCACTAATCGCGTGGTTCTGACCCCGCGGACTCAGCTCGCTCCTGCTCGTGCTGCTCCCGGTGTTCGAGGGCATCCCCGGCGCCGAACGTCTCTTCTCGCTCTGCAGTCTGGTGGTGATCGCATCGATCGTGATCCACGGGGGCACGCCGCCGGTTCTCTCGCGACTGGGGCTCCGCCGCGAACGACGTGCGCTGACGATGGCCGCGCCATCACCTTCACCTGCGACGCCGGACGCGCCGCGCGACGAGCCGAAGATAGACCCGTCCACGATTACGCCCCCGCCCACCGACGCAGACAGCGATGCGCTCCGGATGACGCTCGCCGAACTGACGACCCTCGAGTCGTCCCATGCACCGTTGCTCGTGGTCGATGTGCGCAGCGACCGGAGCGTCGGAGAGAGCGGCGAGCTGGCCGTAGGTGTCGTTCGCGCACCGCTCGATAACGTCGTCGAGGAGATGCGGCGGCGCGCCGTGCCCGACGACACGTGGATCGTCGCGATGTGTGCCTGACACGACGAAGGCACGAGCGCCCGGGCGGCGCTCAGACTCCAGCGGGCAGGATGGAAACGCGCGAGAGCGCTGCGTGGCGGGTGGAGTGCGTGGAAAGCGGCGGGGCGGCCGACGATGCCCGCACCGACGCCGCCGTGATGGAGGCTGTCGATGAAGTCACCACTCGCACGGCGGGCCAACGGGCCGCCGCTTCCATCGAGCGACCCTGCCTTC
>CBIHQZ010000991.1:0-3260 GCA_966212315.1 uncultured Myxococcales bacterium | reverse complement strand
CGAGCAACAGATGGGTGGCGGCACAGAGTTCCGCGGAGCGATCGTCGCGCTCCCCGATCTGCCGCAGGACATCGGCCGTCTCGCCGACGATCTCGACATCACGAGCGCGCATGTACGTGGCGAGTTCGGCGCGCAGGTAGAACTCGAAGCGTCCGATCGATTCGCGCGCGAGCGGCCTGCGACCGTACTCGCTCGTGACGAGCGCGATGTGCGTCGCGAGGTAGGCGCTGTCGATCGCGCGACGCGCCGTAGCAGCATCGTCGCTGCTCGATCGGGTCGCGAGCGGACGGGACCACACTGCATCGAGTGCGGCGTCGAGTCGGAAGCGGACAGGAAACAATCCCGGCATCGCAGCGTCGGCACGTTCGAAGGTGTACGCCGCGAGGAGGAGATCGAAGGCCTGCTCGTCGCCGAGGCGCGACGGATCATCGAGCGCGATGCCGTATGCGGCCGCGTCCGTATCGAACGAACGAAAGCGAGTCAGCAGTACGTTCAGCAGCGGCTCGCGAGCGATGCCGAGGTGCGGCGCGTCGACGAGCAACTCGAGCGAGTCGATGACGTCCCAGGTGCCGCGCAATCCGTCGGGCGCGAGATAGCGCGGGAGCATTCTCACGGCATGTCGTCGCGCGACGGGGAGTGCGCGTGACCGAATCGATTCGGAATCACTCGTGAGCGCGAGTTCCAGAAAGATCTGAACCGCATCGACGCCGACAGCGTTCAGCCGGTCGTCGGGCGCGAGGTAGCCGGCCATGAAGTCGATGCCGCGCAGCACGGCGCGTTCGCGGTCCGCCGCGAGTTCGAGCGACGACGAAGCGCACGTCGATGCGGACTCGCGAGCGACCGAGGGCGGGGGCTTCGCTGCCAACACGGTGGGTCGATGAGCGGCTGCGCACGCCACGAGCGTGGCGAGCGCGACGGCCGCGATCGAGCGAACGACCGAGTGCATCACGCTCGCTGATTCATCGCGCGGCCATGAACAACGCAGCGCCGAGCACCGGAGCGGCAATCACGAACACCACCAGCGAGTACCCCATGATGTCGCGCGCACGCAGTCCGAGAATGCCGAGGAGCGGCAACGCCCAGAACGGCTGGAACATATTGCCCGCCATGTTTCCGTACGCGACGCCCATCGTGGTGAGCCCGACCGAGGCGCCCAGCCGCTCGGCGGCGCGCAACATCACCGGCCCCTCCACGGCCCACTCACCTCCGCCCGACGGCACGAACAGCTTGGTGACCAACGACGCGAAGTACGTGAACACCGGCAGCGTGTGCGTGCTGGCGAGGCTGACGAATTGATCGGCGATCAACTCGCCGAGCCCGCTCCGTTTCATCATCGCCATGATCGCGCCGTAGAACGGGAACTGCAGCACGATGCCGCTCGTGCCCTTCACGCTCTGCGCGATCGCTCTCGAGTACTCGACCGGTGACCGATGGAGCGCAAGGCCGGCCATCAGGAAGCCGAAGTTCAATACGTTGTGATTGAGATCGAGAACGCCCGCCGATCGGAAGAGATGCGCGAGGTACACGAAGCCGATCGCAGCGGGGATCCAACTCCAGATGCGCAGGCGATCGACTCGCGATGCCGGTGTCTCGAGTTCGTGCATCGCGGGTGCGTCGCCCGTTCCCGTGCGATATGCCGCGCCCGTCGACGACTCGGCGACGTCACCGCGAAACGTGCGAACGAACTCGAGTGGGATCTCGCTCGCGTTCACCGGGTCGGGTCGCATCGCGGCGATCACGAACGGAACGACGGCGGCGAGCAGCGCGCACACCACGAGATTCACCGGTTGGAAGATGGTCTCGCGAAGCGGAACGATGCCGATGACGCCAGCGAGAAAGTGCCCGGGTGTGTTGATCAAGAGCGGCGCGCTCGCGGAGATGCCCGCGTGCCAGAGCAGCATCGACATGTACGCGGCAGCGCCGAGGAGCGGGTAGTGCACGCGTACGTTGCGCTCGCGGCAACTCGCGGCGACCTCGCGCGCGAAGGTAGCGGCTGCCATGAGTCCGAATCCCCAGTGCACCCATCCGAGCACGAGTGCAGCGAACGAGACCATGACGAGTGCGCCGGCTTGCGTGCGTGGTCGCGCGGCGGCGCGGCGGATGACACGGACGACGGGCGGGGCCGCGGCGAGTGCTTCGCCGGTGACGACGATGAGCACCATCTGCATCGCGAACGTCAGAAGGTCCGAGAAGCCCTCGAACATCGCGCCGCGCATCAGGTAGGCGCCCCCGCGAAACGACACCGTGGTGAGCCCGGCTCGCGGTCCGGTGTGGACGCCGTGCCAGTGAACGGCGGCAACACCGGCAGCAAAGGTCACGATCGTCAGCGCGAGAACGAGCACGAACGGATCGGGCATGAAACGTCGGACCGCGGAGTCGGCAGCTACGCCGGCCCGTTGGAAGAGACTGCCTCGATGGCTCGGATCCGCGCGGCTCGCTTCGTTCACCGGCGAAGCATACGACGCTAGAACGCGAGCCCCACGCTCCCGATCGCACCACGCCCATCCGCTGCGCGCGAGACACCTACGCCCATGAGTCGCACTCGCGCCAGGCCGCGCGCCGCTCGCATCGCACGTGCCGATGCAGACCCGAGCGGACGCGACTCGATCACGCCCGAACGCGAGGTCGCCGCGAGATAAGCACCCAGCGCGAGAAGTCCGCCGCCGGACGCGCTCAGGCCCGTGCCGAAGCCCAGCAGAAATCCTGCGTCGCAGTTGTTCGTCGACGAGTACGTCCCATGCGCTCCACCCGATGAAACGGATGCGCTGCACGACCCGGCCGCGAGCCCGCCATTCATCGCGCCACTGATCCCCGCGCCGAGAAGCGCAATGCCACCGATCAAGGCCGGCGTGCCGTACACGATCGACGCCAGCGCGCCGAGCGGACGCAATGCCCTTGTCGCGCGCAGCCGCACACGCGTGCCGCCCGGCTCGAGATCGACGGCAACATCTTGCTCGGACAGCCCGTCCCCGCCGAAGTGCAACGAGTGCGTTCCGGGCGCTGCGTAGAGCATGCACGGCGTCGCGCACAGAAACTGTGTGTGGCCCCGCAGCGTCGACTGCGCTTGGACCATCGCGTCGTGCGATGCGCTGCGATCGAATCCGCTGATCGCAAGCGGCGCATCGACCGACTCGAGCAGTAGCGCCGAATCACCGTCGCGCGGAGTGCGGGAGAACTCGCTGTCGTCCACGGGATCCGCATCGGCCGGGCCCGCACTGACCCGAATGCGCGTCGCGCCGGCACCGGCGGTCGAGATTGCG
>CBIHQZ010000990.1:0-3261 GCA_966212315.1 uncultured Myxococcales bacterium | reverse complement strand
CGGAGGGAGAGGGGCGCGCGGCAGCGCGGGGTGAGGTCCCGTCACTCGTCGGAAGCGAACACCACGCGACCGACCTTTGCTTCGCCCTCGCGCGCCTGCGCCCGTTCTTCTTCCACAGCGCGCGCTTCGAGTTCGAGGTCTTCGAAGCGATATCGCACCCGCTCCGCAGGCTCACCCGTTCGCGACTGCTCTTCCAGATCCACATCGCCGCCGAGCGACACGACCACGCGCGTGAGCGTCTTCTCGTCGGGCGCACTTCCGGTCGCGCCCTGCCACGCACGCGAAAGATCCTCGGCCCGCACCGGCTGCTTCGCGCGCACGCGATCGAGCACCGCGCGGGTGACGGCGCGGCGACCGTTCTCCGCGAGCGCCTTCGCGCGTTCGATCGGCTTGAACGGCGCGCGCAACAGCGGCGCGAACAGAATCGCGAGCGACGCGATCATCGGCACGATGCCGAGCACGATCGCGGTCGCATCCTGCGGCAGCGCCTCGAGAGGAACGCCCTTCACGAGCGAGAAGATGCTGGCGATCGTGATGTGATTCACCAGCGCGAACGCGCCCATGCCGAGATTGAACACGTTCAACAACACGACGAGCGCGTTCTTCCCCGCGGGATTGCCGATGAGCGGCCGCGACGGCATCGGCTGACTGAACGAAGGCAGCGGCGCTTCCACGCGTTCGTTCGAAGCAGTCTTTCGCAGTGATTCGAATCGGTACGCGATGCCGCCCTCGTCCGAGACGTCGACGTCGCCTTCGTAGTCCAGCATCAGCCGCGCCATCATCGCGTCGACCTGATCACGCGGAAGCCCGGTCACGCGCATCACGTCAGCCAGGCCGATGCGGCCTTTTCCCGCGCGAATCGCGGCGAGAATTGCTTGTTCGCGTGCGCGCGGATCGTCGGGCGGCAAGGGCGGACCGAACACCCAGTTGTTCACCCGTTCGTGAAACGGCACGTGCGGCGCGCCGTCGTCGCGATCGCGATCTCGCCCGCGTGAACGTCGCGAAGGCCGCGTGTCGTAGTCCGCGTAGCCGTAGCCGCCGTACATCCCGTAATACGGATACGGGCGCGTCCAGATGAACAACTCGGCGACGAACCGCAGCAAGCCACCGAGCAAGTCCGTCATCCCCGAACTCGACTTCGAATCGCGTCGATCGCCGCTCGCGGCCATGCTCCCGACGACGAGCGCGACGATCAGCGCTACGAACACCAGCACGTAGAGCAGCATCACGATCGTGATCCACGCACGCACCGCGTACTGCGCGACCTTGCGCGCACCGCGACCGACGGCGCGCACTGCATTTCCTGCCGCCGACGGAACGATCCACGGGCGCGTGAATCCGGTCGGAAACGTGAAGAGCAGATCGCCTTCGTCGGTGACCCGGAGATGGCCGCGATACCGCTCGGTGAGCCAGTGCATCCCGCGTTCGGCATCGCGCAGCGCGAGCCCGCTCTTCGCCGCCGCGTCGGCAATCGTGAGGGCCCCCTTCGGCGTGCCGAGCGAACGCTCGAGCTGTTGCCCGGCTTCGGAGGGCTTCATCGAAGAGGTCATCGTGGTGCGTTCATGGAGCACGACACTGGGTGTGTCATCGGGGTGGGCGCCGAATCAGCCGCGCTGCGCAGACCACCAGGATTCGAACCCGGGCGTGGCGGCGAACGCACGCGCAAGAGGCAATCCGTGCGCGTGCAGTGAGGCACGGGCCTGATCGCGCAGCCCCATCTCGTCGAGCAGCTCGCCGATCGTCTGTGTCGACAGTTCCGTGAGCGCGGCCCGCACCTCGGCTTCGATCGCCTCGCGCACCGCAGCGCGGGCAATGTTGTGCACCGCGATCTTCGGGAGCATCGGATCGATGTCGGCATACGGCACGCGCATCATCGTCTTGGCCGCATCCGCGTCGGTCTTGTCGAGCAAGCCGAGAAACATCTTGCGACGCCGCTGACCGAGCGTGCGCGAGACTTCATCGCTGGCGATGCGATCGGCGATGCGCTTCTGCACCGTCGACACCGACGCATCGACGAACGAACTCACGCGGTCCTGCAGTTGTTGCTGCAGCCCTTCGCCGATGCCGCCGAGCAGTCCCTTCGTCATCGATCCGAACGCACGCGCGCCCATTCCCATTGCGGCGCCGAGCCCTCCCACCGCGCCGCCGCCGCTCCCCTTCAAGAAGCTCGTGAGCGTCTCCTGCATCGTGTTCTTCACGCCGTCGCGCACTTGTTCGCTGGCCACCGCGTTGTCGATCGCGCGCCGCGGAATGCGCACCGGCGCGCCGAGCATCGTCGCGATTGCATCGCGCACATCGTCGGGAATCCACGCCCCGAGTTTCTCCGTGCTTTTCGAAGCGCGTTCGATCAAGCGAAGGCGGCTCGGTGCAACGAAGCGGGTGTGAAAGCGCGAGATTCGTTCGGCCGTAGCGGCCGCGTCGAGTGCGGGAAGAATCCGCGCGGGATCGATGAGTTCGTTCGCGCGGCGTTCGCACGCAAAGTCGAATGCGATGTCGAGAAAAGCCGAGAGCGCAGCATCGTCGGGAAGTGTCATGCGGGGCGTGAGGGTACTACGAGCGGCACATCCGACGACGTCGTAACGCGTGTGGCACCACAGCATCTTTGCGGCGCGCGCGCGAATCGTTGTATGCCTCTCGAAATCTCGGTCGGTAGGTCTAAGGAGGCACGGATACATGAAGCGTTCACGGATCCTCGGGAGTGTGGCCGGCGTGATGCTGCTGACGGCGGCAGGTTCGGCCAGCGCACAGTCGGTCATTCGACAGAACGAATCGCATCCGCACTTCGAAATCGAACCGCACGGCGTGTTCGATTTCCATCGCGGCACGGGCTTCGGCGCGGGCATTCGTTTCGGCATTCCGATCGTCCCGCAGGGCTTTCTCTCGCAAGTGAACGACAGCTTCGCGCTCTCGGTCGGCGCGGACTTCGTCTACTGGGCGTATGGCTACGGCTATTGCTCGGGCGGCTTCTGCTCGAACGGCAGCTGGATGTCGATCCTCGGGCACATCGACGCGCAGTGGAACTTCTACATCACCGACAAGTTCTCGGTGTTCGCGGAAGCCGGCTTCGTCCCCGAGTTCTGGTTCGGATGTCAGTACGGCTGCAACGTGTTCTGGCCCTGGTTCGACGCGGCCGTCGGCGGGCGCGTGCACTTCCGCTCGGGCAACGGATTCCCCGCGTTCACGTTCCGTCTCGGGTCCACCGGCGTGAATCTCGGCGTCAGCTTCTGATCGCTACCGCGCGCGCCGCTCGGCCGCCGCCTC
>CBIHQZ010000989.1:0-3270 GCA_966212315.1 uncultured Myxococcales bacterium | reverse complement strand
GTGTCGAACGTGCGGGCGGAATCGGCGTCGATTGGTCGGGGCATCGTCGGAACTCGCAGGTGGTGACGAGGAGGAAGCGATCGTCGATCGGGGTCGTCGATGCACGCACAATCCGCCGCACGTTGCGCGCTACGGTCGCATGCAGACCATCGCCGGGCCCGCTGCGGTACACGTTCCCGTTCCGCCGCCCGGGAGCGGGCACTGCGCATCGCGAATGCACGAGTGCGTGCAGAAGCCTTGATTGCCCGAGGTCACGCGACAGACCTGCGCGTGTGACGGACAGGTGCCCTGCAATCGAAAGTCCGAAGCGTCGCGCGTGCAGTCGGTCAGCGGGAGGTATGTGCATCCGTTGTTCACGAGCCCCATCTCGCAGCGGTCGAGTGACGCCATGTCGGGGCACTCGAGCGGGCTTTCCTGACAGACCGCCGGGAAGGTCATCGTCGATGCGCTGTCGGGCGACGTCTCGGCATCCTCGCCGATCGCGCTGTCGCTCGACGACTGCACGTCCTGACCGATCGCCGCGTCGGCGCTCGCATCGCGCACCGGCGTGGTATCCGGCGAGCAGGCGAGAAGGGCGATTGCGAACGCTGTGAGACACACGGAACGGAGACTGCTCATCGACGAACTCCCGTCGAGCGGATGCGATGGCGTCCGCTCGACACACGAAGGCCCGAGACGGCGCGAAGCATTCGCACCATCGCTGATCGCGCGTCGCTCGTGCGATCGGCGCGCGGCAGATGGCTTCGTATACGCGTGCGCCTCGGAACTGTTCCGTGGCGCGGCGCGCGCGAATCGGTCGCTGTATGAAGACTACTTCGGCGGGGGGAGATCGAATGGCGCGAGGTCGAACCATACTTCGCTGAAGTCGAGTGCCGGGACGTTCCCGAGCTTGCTTCCGTCGTCGAACGAGACGTCGATCGAGACGTTGTCGGGCGGTGCTTCGCGCACGCGATGGCCGGGCGAGAAGCGGATCCACACGGTCGTGTTCGCCATCGCGCGCGAGAATTCCGACATCACTCCGTCGCCGTCGGGCGCGCTGCGACGGTAGCCGCGCGACTCGAGACGGCCTGAGAGCATGCGGTACGGAATCTCGCGATCACGTGCGATCGGGAGTTGGAACAGCGCCACGTCGCTCGTGCCGATGCGCGTGATGCGACGATGGATCTGTGGGAAGGGCTGCACGATCTCGTAGTCACCGAAGACCGTGTTCCAGCGCGCGAGTGTCGGGTCGCTCTCCCCCGCGGGAAAATCGAGCGGATGGACGATGCCCACCGTGTGCTCGTCGTTGTCGACGGTGAACGTCTTGTCGTCGCTGTCGGCAAGCGTGCCGTCGTCCGCGATGCGGAAGGTGTTCACGACGCGCCCGCGGCCGTCGCCTTCGAACACGCCCCATACGAGCCGGCGCGCGAAGCGACTGGCGAGCGGATGACGCACGAACAGGTTGTGCATCGTGCTCGCATCCCACCGGCGCCCGCGGATCATCGCGAGTTCGGCGCGCAACAAGAGGGACGCGCGGATTCGCTCGAGGTCGTCGCGCAGTGATTGCCAGCGTGCTTTGCCGGCCTTCGCGAGTTCGGCATCGTCGTCGCTCGACGCGCGCGGGATCGACTTCAACCGATGGTCGCCTTCGTACAAGTGCGGCTCGAGCTGATCGTCGACGACAACCCGGAACGAGCGCGGGCCGAAGTCGATCAGTGTCGTGCCATCGCGTTCGAGACCGAGCGTGGGGGTGAGTCGATCGTCGAGATCCTCGGCACCGAGACCGCGGGCCGCCGCCGCCTCGGCGAGTCGTTCGGCGGCGCGTGCTTCGACGTCTTTGTTCTTCGCGGTCTTCGACAAGTCCGCGAGGTGCATCAACGCGAGGTCCGTGCCCATCATCCCGAGCACATCGACGCCGAGCAGCGCACGCGGTTTCGCCTTCTCGCGCGGCCATCGTCGGATCCACCCTGCCAGTTCACGCGCGAGGTCATCGGATCCCACGTGCCCGATCGCCCGCAGCGGCCACGCGCTCACGGTCGCGCCGCCGGCCGCGATCCACGCGTTCACGAGCGCGCGCACGACGGCGTCGAGCGACGCCGGCTGGAACACGCCGCGAATCTGCGCGATGCCCGCATACGGAGGTTCTCCCGGGGTGAACTGCAGCATCTCGAGCAGATTCCGGACTGCGGCTTCCGGCGCGCGACGTCCGTCGGCGAGCAGGAGCGGCGGCAATGCGGCGAGTTCGACGAACGCCGAGAGTTTCGGCGCGCTCTTCGGGCAGTCCGCGAGCGGATCGGCATCGAGCACGATCTCGATCGCACTGCGCGCAGCGTCACTCACGCGCGCCGCGGACTCCATCACGACTGCGCGCTTGCCAGCCGCTGCGAGCCATCGGAGCGCGCCCCTCGCATCGTTGGCGGTGCGACTCGCGGGTCCCAGCGCGATCGGAATCAACCCGGCGGCCGCGGTCGGTGCGAAACGTTCGAGCCATTGCTGCGCAAGCTTCCGCGTCGCGCCGCGCGCGAGGCCGCGAAGGACGAGCGGAACGAGACGTACCGAATCGCAATGGAGCAGCGCACGGAACGTGGGCGCCGAAATCTGCGCGGCTGCGGCACTCGGAAGCGCGGGAAAGATGCGCAGGCCGAATCGCGCGACCATGTACGGCACTTCCGACCACACGCTGCTCTCCATGACGTCGCGGACCCAGAGGGGCGTCTCGTTGAAGAGTCGAACCGCTTCGTCGTCCTGCATGGCGTGGAAAGGGAGGTGCACGCGTTCGTAGAATTGAATCGCTCGCTCGCCGCCCTCGAGCAGCACGGCGAGCTTCTTCATCTCGGTGTCGCGCATCCGGTCCCACGCGCCCTCGACGAAGTACGCATTCGAGGCGGTCATCGCGACGCGTTCTTTTTCGTCGTCCCACACCACACGCTCGGGAAGTTCCGGCGCGGTGAGTCCCTCGAGCACCGGGATCTCCGGCCGCGGCTGTTTCGAGCGCCAGGGGGGCGCGCGCAGAACCGGCGGCAATGCCTCGAGCGGCGCTTCTTCGCCGGCGGAAGCGACCGTGTCGCGCGCAAACATCTTCTCGGTCGCGGCGCGCACTGCGGGTGGAAGCGAAGCGAGCATTGCGCGCACCGCATCGGCATCGGTTCGAGCGAGTGATTCGAGCAGCCGCTGCGCGGGCTCCGCTTTCTTTCCTTTGTCGAGCAACAGCGCGCCGAGCGTCGGAAACGCGAGGGCAGGGTGCGATTGAAAGTACTCGAGCGCGATCGGTCCGAGCGCTCGCGTGTCACC
>CBIHQZ010000988.1:0-3273 GCA_966212315.1 uncultured Myxococcales bacterium | reverse complement strand
GGGAAGGCCGCGAGCGCTGCACACACTGGCGCGAGTGCCTCGCCTTCGACCCACGCCGCGTTCGCCAGATCGACGCTCGTTCCGTGAATCGACACGAAAGCGCCGCGATCGCCGGCGTCGCAGCGGTTGTCGTGGTTTGCGTCGACGTAGGCCGCGAGCCGCTCACTCGCATACGCCTCGCCGGGGCGGATCCACGAGAAGCGCACGCCGCCATTCGACGCAGCCGCTGCCACCGCGACCTGCGCCGCGATCGGTCGCTCGTCGGCAACGAGCCCCGCGTACACGCTCGTGGTCGTGAGATCCACGACGAGCCCGGTCACTTCGATCGTCGCCGACCTCGAACTGAGTCCCGCGAGCGCTGCTTCGATCTCGGCGGGCTGCGGCATCGTCGCGAACGCCGCGCCGAGGTCTTCGTCGCCGAGCGTCGCGTAGCGCTGGCTGAAGGTCGCCAGCGCAACGTCACGGCTCGTCGAGCCCGTCGTGCCGGGGCGGAACACCGCGGCCACGACGTCGGGGTAGTTGTTCGCGCCTTCGGGCATGCACACGCAGACCTCGAACGCGCCATCGCGCACCGTTCCCCAGTTGGACGCCACCGCGTGCGGCACATCGAGGCCTTCGCCCTGAACGGTGAGATACCGCATCGCGAATGCGACACGCGCACCGTCGAGCCCGACGAGGCCCGCTGCGTGACCGCGGACGAGCGTGGCGGTCGGGGCCGTGCACGCGGCGCGGACGTCGGCGCAACTCGTCGTCGTCGCGGGCGTCGATGGTCGTCGCGGCGTCGGCGCTCCCGTCGGTCGTCGTCGCGGCGTCTCCGGCACTGACCATCGCGCCGCAATGCGCGGATGCGAACGCGCCCGCGAGGGTCACGATGCGTACGAACCGAGTTGCGCTCTTCATGACGTCAGACTGACCTCGGGCGCCCATGAAGTGAATCGATACTTCATTGACGGCATTGTATGGGCGGCGTTGCCGATGGTTCCGCGGTCTCGACGACCCTGTTGACGCGCGGGTTGATGCGATCGGCCCTTCTCGGCCGGAATGAACCCACCCGGGTTGATTCGTCCGCGAAAATCGTCCGCACCTTCGCGCGCCGGGGAAGCCCTGCTACGCGCCGCGAGTTCGTCGACAACACCGCGCCCCGCAATCGAAACCTCTTCACGCACGCGGGCCCGTGTTGACCCAACCAGAGGCGGCGTGTAAAAGGCGCAGACTTTCGCGCCGAGATCCGTGTATCCAGCGCCCCGTCCGAACCTTTCGCACCACGCCCGTCGCGGCAGGAATTACCAATGCTCACCACTGCTCTCACCATCGTGCAGGCGTTCGCCGGCCGAGCGCTCCCAGTCCTGATCGCACTCCAGGACGCCCCGCACCCGGCGGGCGGCGCTTCCTCCGGCGGCGGCGCTGCGGGCGGCGGCGGCGCGTCGGCAGGCCCGGGCGGCCTCGGACAGATGATGCTCCCGCTCCTGATGCTGGTGATGGTCGGGTTTCTCTTCCTGAGCGGACGCAAGCAGCGCAACGAAGCTGCCAACATGCAGAAGTCGCTGCAGAAGGGCGATAAGGTCGTGACGACGTCCGGAATGATCGGAACGATCGCCGGCATCGACGAACAGTTCGCAACACTCGAGATCGCCGAGAAGGTTCGCGTGAAGTTCACGCGCGATGCGATCGCCCGAAAAGTGGATGCGGTCACCGGAGCCGCGGCTTCGGCGAACAAGAGCGACGTGAAGGCCTGATCAGGCCCTTCGAGGATCAGTCATGAGTCGAGGCTTCTATACCCGTTTGATCACGGTTCTCGTCGTCGCGCTGGCGGCGTGGACCATCCTTTGGCCGTCGTTTCCGCGCATCGCACCGCCCTGGATCCAGCGGCTCGTGACGACTCGCATGAACCTCGGTCTCGACATCCGCGGCGGCGCGCGTCTCTCGTACGACGTGCAGATCGGCGCTGCCATCGCGCAGCGTCGCGACCGCGCGGTCGAGAGCATTCGCGAGCAGCTCGCGCGTGACTTCAGCTTCCAGCGCGGTGAAGGGCGTCTTCCCGAAGACGCGTCGCGCCAGCTGCAGACGCGCGTGGTCGTGCGTCGCAGCGATGCCGACAACCGCGAGCTGACGATTCGCTTCGTCAATGCGTCGGATGCCGGCCGCGTGAACCGCCAGTTCCTCACCGACCGCGGCCTCACGGAGCGTTCGCGCACCGGTGGGAACATCGTCGCCGCGATCCGTCAGGAAGAAGTCGAGCAACTCGAGACGTCGGCCGTGCAGGAAGCCGTGCGCCGCATCGAGAACCGCATCGACGAACTCGCGGTCAAAGAAACCAGCATCACCGCGCGTGGCGAGACGATCGTGATCGAAGTGCCCGGTTCCGACCGTGCGTACTTCGAACAGATCCAGGACATCATCCGTCGTACCGCGCGCCTCGAGTTCCGCATGTGCACCGACGCGGCGAACGTGCTCGAGCCGTACCAGGCCGGTGGAACACTCGCGGCGCGCGTTCCCGCAGGCATCACGATCGTCGCGGAGCCGGGCGTATCGGCGGGCGAGCGCCCCGACGGCAGCACGATCTCGGCATCTCCGCTGCACTTCCAGGCGAACGGACCGGAAGGGCGTCGCGCACTCGCGGCGTTCCTCACGACGATTCGCAACAACAACGAGATCGCGGATACGTACGACCTGCTCATCGGCGAAGACGAGAGCGAATCGCGTCGCACGCACGCGACCGTCCCCGCCGAGCGCAAGGTCTGGCGCACGTACACGGTGGAGCACATCGCCAACGTGACCGGCGAGATGATCGCCTCGGCGGACACGCAGATCCGTCAGGACACGAATCAGCCGTACGTCGCGCTGAACTTCAAGAGCGATGGCGCGCGGGCATTCGCGCAGATCACGACCGACAACGTTCACAAGCGCTTCGCGATCATCCTCGACGAGACGGTGGTGAGTGCGCCGGTGATCAACGAACCGATCCGCAACGGCTCGGCGTCGATCACCCTCGGTTCGGGCGACAACCGCTCGCAGATGCGTGAAGCGAACGACCTCGTGGTGCAGCTCCGCGCCGGTGCACTTCCGGCGCCGCTCACGCAGGGCACCATGGACTTCATCGGTCCCACGCTCGGTCGCGACACGATTCGCAGCGCGCTCATCGGCGCAGGCATCGGCATCGGGCTCGTGATGGTGTTCATGGCGATCTGGTACGGGTCGTCCGGGATGATCGCGAACCTCGCGGTGCTCCTGAACCTGATGATCCAGCTCGCGACCATCGCGTTCATCGGCGCG
>CBIHQZ010000987.1:0-3274 GCA_966212315.1 uncultured Myxococcales bacterium | reverse complement strand
TGGGCGCGATCGCGTGGCTCGTGTGGACGACCGCGAGGTTCACCGCGACGGGCGCGCGACGATTCGTAGGTCGAGTCGTCGCGCTCGGGTGCGCGGTCGCGAGCGCGGTGCGCATCGCGGGGCCCGATGTGCTGGTCGCGATGGACGCGATGCTGCCCGGCCGAGGCATCGAAGGGTTTCGTGCGATGGCGAGCGCGATCGTGACCGGGCTCGCCGCGGCGTTCGTGTACTTCACGTCACCCGCGCGGCGGTGAAAGCGCGCGAGCGCGATGCTGCCTCCATCTCACGGGGAGCTTGTGGACCACGAAGCGGTCGAACGCGTTGCGTCCTTCGACCGCATACGTGGCGAAATCCTCAATCCCCGACGACTACGTCGATCACCGGCCCGGGACTCACCCGCACCACGCGATCGCGCATCACGTCGCCGTCGAGCACCCACGCACGCTCGATCGGGAACGCGACTTCGAACTCGCGCACCAGGCCGTCGAAGTGAGGTTCGCCGCGCAGGCGTTTGCCCGCGAGCACGCGGAACATCTGCGGACCGAGCTTGCGGGTGGGAAGCGACGACGCGATCAGATGCAGTGCGTCCTCGCGTTCGTCGGCGCGATACGAGACGAGCATGTGAAGGCCTAGATCGCGGACGGTCGCGCAACAGATGAGACTGTAGTGCGTCGGTGACAGCGCGACGCCGTCGACGCGCACGGTGCACTCGGTCGGCTCGAGCACGCGACGCGCGTACGGGCCGCCCACGAAACTCTCAGCGAAGATGCGCGAAACGATGCGCGCGGCGTCCGCGTAGCCGGCCGCTTCGCTGCCGTAGTACACGTCGAAAAAGTTTGCGACGAGGGCCGTGCCGAAGATGAAGCCGACGCGGTCGTTCGCGCGCAACGTGCGATGGCGTCGCGTCGGGAGTGCACCCGCGGCGTGGAGGTTCGCGACGCGTGAGAGTGCGACGCTGGGCGAACCGGAGACCCCGAAATTGCGCGCGACCGTGCTCACGGTTCCGCCGGGCAGAAGCGCGATGCGGGGGAGGGGACGGTCACCGTAGATCCGGGTCAGCGCGGTGAGTCCGGACATGTACGTGCCGTCGCCGCCACAGAGCGCGATCGTGTCGGGGTCGGCGTGATGAATCTGCCGAACGGCGGCTTCGAGTTCGGCGACATCGTGCGTCTCGACCACGATCGAGTCGTGCCCTGCTGCTTGCGCGGTGGCTTCGAGCACGTCGTGGCTGCGCGCGAATCGATGCGCGGTGCGATTGATGAGTACGGCGAGTCCCGGCACGGTAGGCCGCGCTTCTATCACACCTGCCCGCGCGCTCGTCAGCGTCCGCGAAGGACGGGATGAACTGGCGAATTCAGGCGACGAATCGCGCACGCGCGCATGCGACCGTCGGTGCTACCGTTCGCCGGATGGACAGTCGCGGCACGAGAACGTCGATCGCGATCGTCCTCGCTATCGCGCTCGGATTTCCGGGCTGCGTGACACCGCGCGCCGAGATCCGACGCACCGCGAATCACGGCGACATTCACGGCGCGTTGGGCATGTATCGCGCGCACGTGATCGATCGCGGCGCACCGAACGCCGACGCACTCGCCGATATCGCACTGATCGTGATGCGTCGCGCGGCGTCATCTGCAAGCGCGCGCGAACGCAACGCGGGGTTTGCCGCATTGCGCTCGGTGGGGCTGCGCGCGCACGACGCATTCGTCGCTCTTGCCGAGGCGCCCGGCGCGATCGGTGACCGCGCGCTGGCCGCGCTCTACGATTTCGACGGGCACGAAGGCCCGATTCCCGCGCGCCTTCTCGCGGCCGCTACGTCGAGCGATCCCGAACGTGCCGTCGCGGGAATCTCGGCGCTCGACGGCCGTCACGACAGCGCCGGCTTGCTGCACGCGCTCGAGTCCGAAACACCCGAGATCCGCCGCGCTGCCGCGCAACGATTGGCACGAGCGCGCGTCGACGCCGGTGTGGTGCATGCCCTCGCCGAACATGCGCTGCACGATGCCGACGACATGGTGCGCGCGGCATGTGTGAGCGCCTTGGCAGGTCAGGGTGAGAACGGCGTCGATGCGATCGTGCACGCCCTCGACGATCCTGATCTCGTCGTGCGGCTGGTGGCGATCTACAGCCTCGCGCAAGCGGTTCCGAGCGAGGCGCGCGAACGTCTCGAACATTTGTTCGCCGCCGATCGGGACCCCACGCTGGCCCTCGAAGCGGCCCGCGCCCTCGCGCAACATGGCGACAATGCCGCGGTGGAATACATCCTCGCGGCGCTCGACAATGGGCGCGCGGATGTGCGCGCGCAGGCAGCGGTCGCGGCGTCGTCGTTGCCCGATCGGGTGATGGATCGACTCGCGCCACATATCGAGGACGCCGATGTCGAAGTACGGATTCGCATCGCCGGACGGTTCGCATCGCGCGAGGCGTATCGCCCGCGCGTGATTCGTTCGCTGCGAGCCGTCGCGTTGCGCCCCGACCCGATCGTCGCGGTGCGCGCACTGCAGGTCCTCGCGGAAGCGGGCGATCCCGACGCAGCGGCACCGTTGCGCGGCGCCCTCGCATCGCACGACACGACCGTGAGAAGGGTGGCGGTCATCGCGTGGTCGCATCTCGCGGGGAACTCGGGCGAGTCGGAGCCGCTCGCGCCGTTGCTCGAGGATCGGGACTTGTCGATTCGATTGATGGCGGCTGCGGAGATCGTGCGCATCGCGGCGCGATAGTGACGCGCTGTCGATGCGCTGCCGAGCCGAGGCAGCGGCGGCGCGCGAGCGGTCGTTCGTCAGTGCGATCAGTCGTCGCGCGCGGGTTCGGAGCCCCCCGGAAGAAACGCCGCGAGCACGCCCGTCACCACGAACCACACCAGCAGCGTCATCGCGGCCATCGACCAACTCGAACCGCTCTCTTTGGAGACCAGCAGGGCGAGCAGCGCGGCGGGTGCAAGGACGATCGACAGCACGATAACTGCCTTGCGACGTATCGCGCGTGAGCTGCGTCCGGTCGCTCCGCGCACGGCACAGTCGACCGCGCCGACGATCAATGCCTCGCCCGCGAGTGCTCGAACGAGAAGGCCCCACCCTTCGAATCGGTTGTTCATCGGTGCGGTGAGCAATGCGACGACGCCGAGCGCGAAAAACGCGGCACCCGCGAGCAGCAAACGATGACGGTGCCGACGAGCCATGTCGGTCAACGTACCATCGCGGCGCGCGGGTCGCTCGCGAGGCACTCGCGAGTCATGTCGTCGCGCGACACGTCGACGATTGCGGCCGTGCGCGCG
>CBIHQZ010000986.1:0-3276 GCA_966212315.1 uncultured Myxococcales bacterium | reverse complement strand
CGGCTCCGATCATCGCGGCCAATCGTCTCGTAGGGCGCGGGCCTGTTGTCGAAGTGAAGCGTGGCGGCGTGCACTGGAGACTCGACCTGCACGAGGGGATCGACTTCGCGATCTATCTTCTCGGCATGTTCGAGAGGAGCACGGTCAAGACGTACGAACGGATGGTTCGCGCGGGCGACACCGTGCTCGATATCGGTGCAAACGTCGGCGCCCACGCACTTCATCTCGCGCGGTTCGTCGGCCCGAATGGCAAGGTGGTCTGTTTCGAGCCGACGGCGTGGGCCATCGAAAAGTTGCGTACGAACATCGCGCTGAACCCTTCGCTCGCCTCACGACTCGTTCCCGAGCAGATCATGCTGATCGACTCGGTCGACAAGCCCGCGGATCCGGCGCTCTTCTCGAGTTGGCCGCTCGGTGCGAGCCCCGATCTTCACGCGAAGCATCGTGGTCGGTTCCAGAGCACCGCCGGCGCGCGAGCCACGACGCTCGACGCGTACGTGACGGAAGCACGTCTCTCGCGCGTCGACGTCGTGAAGATGGACGTGGATGGCCACGAATGCGGCGTGCTGAGAGGGGCGGTCGATACGCTTCGGAAGCATCGGCCATCGATGGTGATGGAGCTGGCCCCCTACCAGCTCGAAGAGACCGGTCACAGTGTCGACGAAATGATCGAAATCCTCCGTTCGGTGGGCTACGGCATCTTCGAGATGAGCAGCGGCTCGCCACTGCCCATGAACGGCAGGTCGCTTCGTGAGCTGGTTGCCGACGGCCGATCGATGAACGTCATCGCTCGCCCCGCTTGAACCGTCTGGTGTCCTGCGCACGCGCGCAGGCGAGCATCGACGCTCGACTCGCCAGGTGAACTACCGGCAGCGAATCCCGATCGCGCGAAAGTCGATCTTTCGTTCGCACGGAACGCCTGCGGGACACGGCATGGCCTCGCATTCGGAGCACGCGCATTCGTTCTCGCCGGCGCATCCCGCGACTGCGCACTCCGGCTCGCCGCGCCGCGCGTCTCGATCCGATCGTCGCGCTGCCGTCGAGCGCGCGGAGGAAGAGGGAGCGAGCCCTTCGACAACGTCCTCGACTGCGACCGCGCGCGTCAGTGACTGCGTCGCGAATTACTTCGGTCTCGTGCCGGAAGAACCGAAGTACGGTGCCCGCCATGTATCGTTTTTCACAGCGCCTCGTCGCCGCGTTCCTCGTGGGATCCGTCGTGCTCCCGGCATGCGTCGGCAACGTGCAAGGCGCGCCCGACGCGCACACCGACGCCGCGATGCGTGGCGACGGGTTCCTGCGCGATGGCACACCGGTGGGCGACAGTTCGCGCGGTGATGTCTCGACGCCCGATGCCGCCGACGTGATCGCCTCCGACAGCACGGACGTCCCCGCGTCGCAGGTATGCGACGGATCCGCGTCGGGCAACTCCAGCGTGTGGACGTGCGCGGCGGATCATCAGTCGCGCCAGCGTTGCGTGAACGGTTCGATCGAAACCGAAGCGTGTCCTGGTTGCGTGACGCAGCCGAGCGGCATGGACGACACATGCACCGGGGCGTGCGCGGCGTCTGCTTCGGGACCGAGCAGCGTGTGGACCTGCACCGGCGATCACGCCTCACGCCAGCGTTGCGTCGGCGACAACGTCGAGACGGAGTCCTGCGCCAACGGATGCCTCTCCCGGCCGCTCGGGGTCGACGACACCTGTGCAAGCGGCTGCGCGAATTCAGCGTCGGGCACGGACATCGTCTGGACCTGCACGAGCGATCACACCGCGCGGCAGCGATGCGCGATGAGCAACACCGAGACCGAGGCATGCGCGAACGGTTGCGTCACCGAGCCACCCGGCGTCGATGACATCTGCGCCAGCGGATGCGCGGGCTCGGCGTCCGGCGCGGACGTCGTGTGGACCTGCATCGCTGATCACACGGCGCGGCAGCGATGCGTGTCGAACAATATCGAAACCGATCCATGTCCGCTCGGTTGCGTAACGCAGCCGCTGGGTGTCGACGACGTCTGCGCCACCGGATGCGCCGGTTCGGCTTCGGGCAACGACGTCGTGTGGACGTGCACCTCCGACCACCGAGCGCGGCAGCGATGCGTTTCGGGTGCGGTTCAAACCGATGCCTGCGCGAATGGCTGCGTAACGCAACCGCCCGGCGTCGACGACAGCTGCGCTCCGCCCGCGGGGTTCGTCTCGTGCGCCTATCCGCAGTGGTGGAACTACGGGTTCAGCTGGAGCCCCGGCTACTACCAGATCAACGTGCCGCCGTACGTCTGGGACAACGATCTCGCCGCAGCCTCGTGGACGCCGGTGCAATTGCGCCATCCCTCGACGCTCGTTCGCGAGAGCGTCGAGTTGTGGGGATGGTGGCCGCAGTTCCGCGACGAGGTCACGGGCGTGCGGTTCTCGCTCGTGCATCTGCACCCGCAGCAGCGCCTGACGACGCAGGTCGGGCACACGTATCCAGCGGGCACGCTGGTCGGGTACTCGGGCGGCGATACCCGTGACACCGGCTACCTCGTGCAAGTCCCGGGATGCACGTCGGGGCCCTGCGTGTTCTCGACCGGCGCCCATCTGTGCGTCGAAACCGACGTGTCGATCTTCACGGCATTCCCCGACGGGAACGAACCCTGCCGATGATCGCGCGAGAGCTGCCCCTCGACGTTCCTTCGTCGCGCGAATGAAAATGGGGACGGTCCTGCTTTGTTGCATCGTGGGCGGGATGCGCCAGACGTGCAGATGAGCCATCGCAGAGGCGGACTCCTGTGGTGGAACGCGCCGCACCTCACGCCAACGCGCGCGCCAGCAACTCCGTCAGGTCGACCGCGTTCACTCCCGCGCGCTCCATCATCCGCCGCGAGGTCGCACACGCCGTCACCACCGTCTCTTCGCCGGCGCGATCACCCTCGCGCACGAGCGCAGCCAGCTCCCCGGCGATGCCCGCCGCCGTCGCGGGACGCGTCACCGGCAACAGCCCGCCGCCGCCCGAGCACGCGCCGTGTTCGCGCTTCTCGGCGAGTTCGCTCGGTGCACGCCCCAGCAGCCGCGTGATCACCGCGCGCGGTTCGTCGTACACGCCCAGCCCGCGTCCGAGTCGACACGGGTCGTGATACGTCGCGCGCTCCGGACCGCCCTCGAGACGCGGCACGCGACCGAGTGCAGCCGCCGCCGTTTGCGCGATGTGCTGCACGCGCGGCAATCGGATTCCGAAGCGCGGGTACATAATCCGCATCGCGTGCGCGCATCCCGCATCGCCCGTGACCACGCGATCGTACGAC
>CBIHQZ010000985.1:0-3280 GCA_966212315.1 uncultured Myxococcales bacterium | reverse complement strand
TCGAGTTCAGCACTCGCGTGCACTTCGACGATCACGCCGGCCTGGCGCGCGCGGTCGATCAACTGCGCGTGCGGGCTGCGCGGACCTTCTTCGGTCACGAGCAACAATGCGATGGCGCGGGGACGGGCGGTAAGTGCTTCGGATACGGCGTGCGTTCCGCAGAGACGACGTTTCAACTCGACGCGACCTCGATCTCCGCAACGAGCGCATCGACGACGGCCAGCGGATCGGCCGCGTCGCGAATCGGTCGGCCCACGACCAACATCGACGCCCCGGCGCGAATGGCATCGCCGGCACTTGCGACGCGCGCTTGATCGCCGTGATCGGCGCCGCGCGGGCGAATTCCAGGGGTGACCAGCACTGCATCGGGAAACTGCGCGCGGAGGGCAGCCACTTCCTTCCCGCTGCAGACCAGTCCGTTGACGCCGGCGGTCGCTGCCACGCGTCCGAGTTGCGAAGCCCACGAATGAGTCGGTTGCTCGATGCCGATCGCGGCGACCTGGGCATCGTCCATCGACGTCAGCACCGTCACCGCCAGCAACTGGAGCGCGCGCCCGCTCGTCTCGAGCGCACGTTCGCTCGCACGACGAAGCATGGCGGGGCCGCCCGAAGCGTGCACCGTGAGGTAATCGACGCCGTGATTCATAGCGCTTCCAACGGCGCGCGCGACGGTCTCGGGGATGTCGTGGAGCTTGAGATCCAGAAACACGCGCGCCCCGGTGTCTCGCGCGATCGCGATGACCTCGGGGCCCGCGCTGACGAATAGTTCGAGTCCGATCTTGAAGACCCCGACGCGGCCGCGCAGCCGTTCCGTCCAGCGGGCGGCTTCGCGTGCATCGGCAACGTCCAGCGCGAACGCCAGACGCTGCCGTGCTCGCTCGGTCGCAGCCGTCACGAAGGCCTACAGACCGAGATCGTCGAAGCTGTCCGGATTGCTGCCGTGGCTGCCGGTGCGTGCCGTGCTGCGGCGGCCCGACGAACGACGTGTCGTGGTGGTCGTGGTCGACGAACCCGTGGCGGTCGGCTGCGTGCCGGCTGCGATCGCGGCCTGGCGAGCCGCTTCCGCTTCCTGGGCGCGACGGGTCGCGTCGGACGCTTCCTGCGCGAGGCGCGCACGCTCCGCCTCGGCGCGAGCACTCTCGGCCTGGTGGCGCGCCGCTGCATCGGCGGCCTCGCGATCGTGCTGCGCTGCGGCCGCCGCTTCGCGTTCGCGACCTTTCATGACGACGTACCAAATGCCGCCGCCGCCAATGGCGAGCACGGCGATGAGGATTCCGGCGATCGCGCCGAGAGACATCCCCTTCTTCTGCTGCGCGGCGATCTCGGCGAGCTTGCGCTCGTGGTCGAGCATCTTTTCCTGCTCGGCCTGGCGCTGTCGCGATTCCGCGTCGAGCCGAATGCGAAGTTCGCCTTCCTCACGCTCGCGGCGCTTGCGGTCTTCTTCCGCCTGGATGCGCGCTTCTTCCGCGCGGCGAGCCTCTTCGGCGGCACGAATGCGCGCGTCTTCGGCTTCCTTGGCGCGACGGACCTCGTCGTCGCGACGCTTGCGCTCGTCGTCTTCCCGACGCTTCTTGTCGTCTTCTTCCTGCTTGATGCGTTCCTCTTCGAGGTTCATCAGCTCTTTCAGGGAGAAGAGAACGCTGTTTTCTTTCTGCTCAGCCATCGTTCCTCCGACGGAGTTCGCCCGCTCGATTGTACTAGCAGCGGGATTTTATAGCGTCAATCGCAACCAACTTGAAACGAAACGCCGATGCCAGCTCGGCGACAGTGCGTTTTTCTAGCGGCGTCCGCCGCGTCGGCCCCCTCCTTCGAGCCCGGTGCCCGTGATCGGATCGCTGCCACCTTCGAGGAGGTGGTCGAGGTCGTGATCGGGCGAATTCCCGGGATTCACCGCGGGATTCGCAGGCCGATGCGTGTGCCCGTGACCCGTGTTCGCGGGGGTGTTCGGACGCGCGGCGACGGGCGCGGGGGTCTGCGAGTGGGCCGCGTTGAACCGGTCGTTCGCGTTTCTGATCGCCGTGATGAGATCCGCGTTGTTCGGGATCGATGCGTGGCTGCTCGGGGCGACCGCCGGAATCGACGCGATGTCGGCGCGCACCGCCGAGTGCTGGTGGAGCACGAAGCCGACGACGCCGATCACCGCAATCGCCAGCGTGATCATCGCGAACGCAGCGCCGGTCGATACCCCGCGTCCACGACTGGCTTCCGCCGCCATCGCCGCCAGACGTTCGCGCCGGGCGAGATCCGCGGACTGCGCCTCCAGGCGCGCCTTCTGTTCGAGTTCGAGCCGCAGTCTGAGCTCGCGAGCGAGCCGATCGGATTCGACCTGTTCTTCCGCTGCGCGACGGATCTTCTCGTCCTCCATCCGCGCGGCTTCCGCTTCGAGCGCGCGCTTTCGCGACACTTCCTCGATGCGTGCCCGCTCTTCCGCCGCGCGTCGCACGCGGCTGCGCTCGGCTTCGGCGCGGGATGCCTGCTCTTGTTCCGCGCGCTGGTTCTCGATCGACATCAGTTCGCGAAGGTTCGTCATCGCGGAGTCTTCGGTGCGGTTCGCCATGGCCTGCCTGCTTCCTTCTCGACTGGAAATTTGCCGTGTGCCTGGATCAGACGGACGAGCGGGCGAAACGATCTACGCCTCTTGCGACTGTGACTCGGGAGACGATACCGTCGCGCCGTTTCACCAGGACCGTAGCACGTACAGCCGGGGCGCAACAATGCAGCCAGGGCGGAACGGGCGACCCGGCCGGTTTCCTCAACGATTCAGCGGAGGCTCGACATGGCGACTGACGTCACGGCGCACATCACAGGGACGGTCTGGAAGATCGAAGTGAAAGAGGGCGATGCCGTGGCCGAGGGGGATACGGTCGTGATCCTCGAGAGCATGAAGATGGAAATGCCGGTGGAGTCCCCCGCCAAGGGCACCGTCAAAGAGATCAAGGTGAAGGAAGGGTCGCCCGTCGAAGAGGGCGCCGTCCTGATGGTGCTGGAGTAGGCCGCGGGTCGGACGGCAAAGCTGCGCGGCCCGAATTCGACCCTCGTCGTGCAGTATCGGTGCAGCAACAGGCGGCCTCCGGCCCGACACCCGTGGGTCGCTCGTCGGAATTGCGGCGCATCGGAGCCCTCCCCGTCCCCCCTGCGCGACCCATGGAACGGAGGGGCTGCCCTGTACCGTGGCGCACTCGGGCGGTACCGGGGCAATTTCGAGCCACCCCCGTCGCTCACAAGACACGCCGAGAGCCGTCCAACCGCCCACCCCCGAGGCACGCATGACGCAACCGCC
>CBIHQZ010000984.1:0-3287 GCA_966212315.1 uncultured Myxococcales bacterium | reverse complement strand
TAGCGTGCGAATTTCGGCGCGAATCAGTGGACCGGCAGGACGATGACCTCCGTCGGCTCGACCGCGACGAGCGACACCCCGGCGGGAAGCGAACCAGCCAGGAGCGGCATCCGCGTTCCCGTACGGATCAACGCCGCGTCGCCGACTTCGACGACCGGGACGATCTGCGCTGGGTCGATCGCGTTCACGAGCTGCGGTTCACCACGCACCGTGATGGTCGCGAGCGAAGGCCGGAGTTCGACGCGGCCGCCGCCCACTGGCGTCACCGGCACGCGCTCGAAGCGGCGTTCGACGATCTCGCGCACGACGTTGAACACGACCCGCACGCCACCGGTCTGATCGAAGCGCACGTGCGGCCGCGGCGACGCGAGCGCAACGCGGCGTTCGTAGTGTCCTGCGGGGAGCCCGGTGACATCGATCGCATCGGTTCGCACCGCGGTGATGGGATCGACGTAGAGCCCCGGCCCGCCGACATGAACGCGCGCCGGCGTAATCTCCACGGGCGTCGCGAGGTGCGTCCCGGACTCCGTCGTGCCGAGAATCTCCGCGCGGATCGTGACGTCGCGCTCGACCATCGCATCCCAGGTGAGCTGCAGCGACGACGGCTGGACGCTCACGATCTGAACGGCGCCCGGCACCTGGAACAACGAACCGTCGAGGATCACCGAGGGACGACGGCCATCCGAGAGATCGATCTGCACCGGTCCGAGATCGTCCGAGCGCAATCCGCCCACGACCGAAGGCGCGCCGCGCACCGTCACGCGAACACGCTCGGGAAGGTCGGTGAGCAACACGCGCCCCGACGTACTGGCCGGCAGCCGCGCGAGCAGACTCACCTCCATCGATCGCTGCACGTTGCCCGCGCCTCGCACCATGCCGAAGAGCGCGAGCGAGATGAGCAGCGACGCGAGCTTGAGACCGACGTTCTCGCTGATCGCACTCGCGATCCATTGCATCCATTCGGCGCGACGAACCGGGGCTTCCACTTACGCCTCCCCTGTCTTGCTCGTTCGCTTCGAGGTCGTGTCGGGACCGTCGTCGTCGGCAGGCGCCGTCGCGGCGGGTGGCTTCGCGACCGGTGCCGGATTCGCCGGGATTCCGGGTCGCGACGCGCCTCGCAACGCATGCGATCGACTCGTGTCGTCGCGACCGCGCGACGCCGTGCGGGTCGACTCGTGACGATGGTCTTTCGGTTCGGCCGGCGGAATCGTCGCGCGTGCGGGGCGCGTGACATCGTGCTCTTTGTGCTGCGCGCTTCGCAGCAGCGCCGCCGCCTTGCGCTTCGGATAGAACAGCCCGTAGAGCGCCTGACGCAGCGAAGCCGCATCCAGTCCGCGGACGATGTTGCCGCTGAAGCAGAGCGACACCTGCCCGCGCTCTTCGCTCACGATTACCACCACCGCGTCGGTCTCTTCGGAGATTCCGAGCGCCGCGCGATGACGCGTACCGAGCGTGCGATCGAGCGACGGGTTCGCGGTGAGCGGGAGGAACGCGCCGGCTTTCCACACGCGTGCGTTGCGAACGATGACCGCGCCGTCGTGAAGCGGGTTTTCGTAGCCGGGAAGGAACGTGGTGTAGAGAAGTTCTCGCGTGACCTCGGCGTCGAGCACCGTCCCCTGCGCGACGAAATCGTCGAGGCTCGCTTCGCGCTCGAAAACGATCAGTGCACCGATGCGACGCTGCGCGAGGAGCGCACACGCGCTGATGACTTCTTCGACCGCGCCGGTCTCCTCGTCCTTGCGCCAGCGGAGCAGCCACGGGCGATTGCCGACGCGCATGAGAGCGCGGCGAATGTCGGCCTGGAAGATCACCACCACGAGCAGCAGTGACGACGCGAGGAAGCGATCGAGCAGCGTGTACGCGGTGGAGAGCCCGGCGCGCTGCGCGACGACGTACACCAACACGAGAAGCGCGAGACCGAGTCCGACCTGCATCGCGCGCGTGCCGCGAAGGAGCAGGAGCAACCGGTAGACGGCGTAGGCCACGATGGCGACATCGAGCAGGTCACGCGCGAGAAGAAGCGGATGCTTTGTCTGGAAGAGGGCGAGGATCCCCTCAAGCATCAAGCACCTCGGACCGGCGGAGTGACACGGCCTGGGCGACGCGCGCGGCCTGTCGCATCACGGCGACGTCGTGCACGCGAAGAATCTCGGCGCCTTGTGAGACTGCGAGGGCGATGACCGCGGCCGTTCCGCCGATGCGTTCGTGCGGCGCCGACGGCGTGACGTCCCAGTGCGGGGCGTATGCCGCGGCGGCGTCGATGAAGCTTTTGCGCGAAGGCCCCACGCACACAGCGTAGCCGAGCGCTCGAAGCGACGCGATGTTCGCGACGAGAGAAAGCGACTGCTCCGCACGTTTCGCGAAGCCGATGCCGGGGTCGATCATGATCCGCGACGGGTCGAGGCCCGCGCGCTCGAGAGCGGTGGCATCGGCGCGGAGCGATGCGATCACGTCGGCGACGACGTCGTCGTACTGGGTGAGCGTGGTCATGTTCCGCGGCGTACCGTGCGCGTGCATGCGGAGATAAGCGGCGTCGTGGCGCAACGCGACCGCGGCCAGGTCGGCGAGCGAATCGCCCATCCCCACGTCGTTCAGGATGCGTGCGCCCGCGCGAAACGCGGCCTCGGCGACGGCGGCCTTCGTGGTGTCGATCGAGACGAGCGCTCCGTCGTGCGCGAGGGCTTCGATCACCGGCACGACGCGGGCGATTTCGTCCGCGGCGCTCACGGCGGGCGCATTCGGGCGCGTGCTCTCGCCGCCGACGTCGATGGCATCGGCCCCCTCCGCGAGCATCCGTCGTGCGGACGCGAGTGCGGCGTCGAGTGTGGACGTGCGGCCCGCGTCGGAAAAACTGTCGGGCGTCGCGTTCAGGATCCCGAGGATGTACGGGCGCGACCAGTCCCACGTGTGATCGCGAAGCGTGAGCGGGCGCGGCATGCGATGCGGACGGTACATCACCTCACCCCCGCTGCCGCGCGCCCCTCTCCCTTGTCGCGACTGCGCGACTCGCGGGGCGCGGCGCGACGTCGAGAGAGGGGCTGGGGTTTCTGAGGCGTTGCAGGCAGAGGGCGTCGGTAGCCGTCGTGGCGCAGGGGATCGGTCACGGTCAGCTGTCGCGTTGTCCGCATTCGCGAGTCGTCGCCCCGCCCACGCAACGCATTCCCGCGCCCACGCAACGCACCCCGCACCGACGCAACGCACTCCTGCACCACCCTCGCCCGCCCAGCATTCAGCCCCTGTCTTAGGCAAGTAGCAGGGTGCCTTTTTCGTGCGTTGTCTCGGCTCGT
>CBIHQZ010000983.1:0-3291 GCA_966212315.1 uncultured Myxococcales bacterium | reverse complement strand
GATGAAGCTCGATGAAGCCCGATGAAGCCCGATGAAGCTCGATGAAGCTCGATGGCTCGATGGCTCGATGGCTCGATGGCGTCCTCGATGTGCATGCGCCTTCGCGCCGGCACGTCGCGACGTGCCACCACAGCTCCAGTAGTGGCACGGGTGGATCGGCGCCTCAGCGAAACCAGTTGCTCCGCACCGGGCCACCGGCGCGCTGGCGGGCGCGATGGCCGCGGGTCCGATGAAAACCGAGGCGCGCACCTTCGCCGAGTGAACGACACGCGCTCGCCGCCGCGACGCTCGCGTCCACACTGCGGTGGCTCGGGTCGCTGATCGTCGCGTTCGCGATCTCGTTCGCCAGCGCTTCGTCCGCACGCGTATCGGGCCCGGCGGGAACCACTTGCCGCGTGTGTTCGTCGAAGCGCATCGCGCCGCCGGTGAAAGGATTGCTGCATTGCTGCGCGAGGAGCGTTGTCACGTCGGGCGCGAACGGAAACGGCGTGACCCAGTTGCTCACGTGCGCGAACAGGACCTGCCCCGGCACATGGTGTCGCACCGCCTGCAGAAAGGCCCCATCGCCGACTGCGTCGAGATCCCACGCGCAATGGAGCCCCTCCGCCGCGCCGCCCGCCCGCCATGGCTCGACCGGCACGCGCAACGAAGCACCGACCGCGAGCGCAAGGATGCGACTGGCGCGATCGGGCGCGGAGACCACACGCGTGACGCGAATCGATTCGCGTGCGAGCAGCGTCGCCAGTCGCTCGATGCCCTCGCGCATGAGCCCCGGCGAATCACCGAGATACGCGTAGCGACCGTTCATGCCCGCATCGAGCCCGTGCGGCGACTCGTGGAGAAGGATCGAGCCGTTGAGCGCGGCGTGCCATCCCACGAGTTCGTGATCGCCGAGCGGCAACACCGCATCGATCGCGTCGGCACGCGCGAGCATTGCCGAGAGCGATTCGCGCACCGTGGTCATCGTCGCGTCGCTGCCCGTCACCTTCGGAAGTGCACTGCGGGCGGTGTCGCGGTCACCGCACATCAGTGCGTTGAAGCCGAGCAGGTATGCGCAAAGAGGATCGCTTTCGGCCAGTCCCGATGCGGCGAGTGCGAGTGTCGCGACGTCGTAGGCCATGCACGCCTCCAGACTCGCCGACAGCTCGGTGACGATCACCTTCTGCCCGGGCGCGAGCTGATTCGCGCGCAAGAGCACGGTCGCCGCGATGTCGAAGAGACGCTGTTCGTAGAGCGCGTAGCCCGCGTCGTAGTGCGCGCGCGCGTCGTCGGGATTGGCGACGATGGCGCGGATCTTCGCGGCGAAGTCGTCACCCGCGATCGCCTTGGCGATCGACGCGAAGAGCGAGAAGCGCACCATGAACTCGGCGTCGGTGACGGGCTCGCGCCACGAAACGATGGCCGGGCGGAGCGCGAGGAATGCGGCATTTGCATCGCCTGCCGCGAGGCGCGCGCGTGCTTCGGAGACTGGATCCGTGGCGTTCATCGCCGGGGAGAATGCCGCAATTACGTGTGCACGGCCTCGCCGAGATACGCGCCCTTCACCCGCGGGTCTTCCGCGAGTTCGCGCGCATCGCCCGACAGCACGATCTCGCCCGTGACCAGCACGTATGCACGCTGCGCCGCACCGAGCGCGCGACGGGTGTTCTGCTCGACCAGAAGGATCGTGGTTCCACGCTGACGGATCTTCTCGATGCCATCGAAGATCTGATCGACCAGCACCGGCGCGATGCCGAGCGACGGCTCGTCCAGCATCAACAGCTTCGGCCCGCTCATGAGCGCGCGTGCGATCGCGAGCATCTGCTGCTCGCCGCCCGAGAGCGTTCCGCCGAGTTGCTTCATACGCTCGCCGAGACGCGGGAAGAGCGCGACGGCTTCGTCGATGCGCTTGGCGACGGTCGCACTGTCGCTCACCGTGTACGCGCCGAGATCGAGGTTCTCGCGCACGCTCAGGTTCGGAAAGATCGCGCGTCCCTCGGGCGAGAGCGCCATGCCCATCGCGGTGAGCGCATGCGACGGGACATTCGCGACGTCGTGCCCGTCGAACGTGATCTTGCCGCCCTTGCTGGGAAGCAGCCGCGCGATGGCTTTCAGCGTGCTGGTCTTCCCGGCGCCGTTCGCGCCGATCAACGCGACGAGTTCGCCGCGCCGCACTTCGAGCGAGATCCCTTTGACCGCACGGATTCCCCCGTACGCGACCTCGAGGTTCTCGACCTTCAGTAACGGCGCTTCGCCGCCATCGGCCGCGGTGGGCGCCGGCACTTCCATCGTGGTGCGCTCTTGCGAGCCCTTGCCGAGATACGCCTCGAGCACCTTGGGATGATTCTTCACTTCGTCGGCGCTGCCGTGCGCGATCGTCTCGCCGCGGTCCATCACGTGGATCGCCTCGCACACGCCCATCACGACCGACATGTTGTGTTCGACGAGCACCACCGTGAGATCGAAGCGATCGCGCAGCTCGCGAATCTGCTTTTTCAACACATCGGATTCGGCGCTGTTCATCCCGGCGGCCGGTTCGTCGAGCAAGAGGATGCGCGGCTTGAGCATGAGTGCGCGCGCGATCTCGAGACGGCGCTGATCACCGTACGAAAGCGACGCACTGCGCTCGCTCGCGAGCTTCTTCAGCCCGAAGAGGTCGAGCAGTTCCTCGGCCTGTTTGCACATCGCGCGTTCGTCTTCGATGTACCGCTTGGTCCGCAGCATCGAGTCGAACAGGTTCGCCTTGCTGGTGCGGTGATTCGCGACGAGCACGTTCTCGAGCACGGTCATCTCGCTGAAGAGACGAATGTTCTGGAACGTGCGCGCGACACCGCGATCCGCGACCTGGAATGCCTTCAGTCCGTCGATGCGGGCATCCGCGAAAGTGATCGCGCCGTCGGTCGGCGTGTACACGCCCGTCACGCAGTTGAAGACCGTGGTCTTGCCCGCGCCGTTGGGACCGATGAGCCCGAAGATGCACTTCTCGGGCACCTTGAAGCTCACGTCGTTCACGGCCTTGAGGCCGCCGAACACCATCGAGAGGTGATCGATCTCGAGCAATGTGCGGCTCACGGGTTCGCCTCCCGCGACGTGGGGCCATGCGCGGTGGGCGACTTCCGGAACGGCAAGAAGCGCTTGAGATCGAGTTCGCGCGTTCCGAGCAGCCCTTGCGGTCGCACCAGCATGAGGATGATGAGCATGAGCGCGTAGACGATGAGCCGCAGGTTGCCGGCGTTCTCGCGGAGCAGACGCACGAACGTCCCGGTCGCTTCGGGGCCCATCAAGTGCGGCAGCTCGCGCAGCAGTTCGAGC
>CBIHQZ010000982.1:0-3299 GCA_966212315.1 uncultured Myxococcales bacterium | reverse complement strand
GGCTCGAAGGATGATGCGTGGTGGGTGAGCGGATGCGTGGTCGTACGGCGGGCTGGGAGGTGGGTGCGCGCGAGCGCGATGTCGTCGGCGCGCGATCGAGCACTCCGACACCGATCGCTGTCCGCGCGTGACGTTCTCTCTGCTCGAACCACGCCCCCATCGTTCCAGCCCCTCTTTCGACGACGCCTGCGTTCGCGCGTCACGCGCGGGCGTCGGAGGGGAGAGGGGCGCGGCGGCAGCCGGGGGTGAGGTCACGCGCGAGCCCGGGGGTGAGGTCCCGCGCGGGTCCACCGCGCCAGCCGCGTTCTGCGGTACGGTTCCGCCGTGCCCTCATTGCTCACCGCAGTTCGCGACCTCGATCGCGCCCGGCAGATCTCGTTCGTTCTCGTAAAGCACGGCTTCGGCGAAGTCGCGGCGCGCATCGGTTTCGGTGGCGGCGAGAAGGCCGAAAAGACCGAGGGCGGAACCGATGCGGTCGACTCTTCGCGCGGCACGCTCGCGGAGCGTCTGCGCCTCGTCTTGCAGGAACTCGGTCCGTCGTTCGTGAAGCTGGGACAGATCGTCTCGACTCGTCCGGACATCATTCCCGAGGACGTCATCACCGAGCTGAAGAAGCTTCAGGACTCGGTGCCACCGGTCGACGGCGCCGAAGCGCGCTCGATCATCGAGTCGCAGCTCGGTGCACCGATCGAAGAAGTGTTCAGCGTATTCGACGAGAAGCCCCTCGCGAGTGCATCGATCGCGCAAGTGCATCGCGCGAAGTTGAAGACACCCGAGGGTGATGCCGACGTAGCCATCAAGGTACAGCGGCCGAACATTCGCAACACAATCGAGCGCGACATCGATCTGCTCTACTGGTTCGCGCACGCGGTCGAGCGCGCGATTCCCGAGTCGAAGACGTACAACCCGGTGGAACTGGTGCGCGAGTTCGATCGCTCCATCACCGCGGAACTCGACTTCGTGCAGGAGGCCGAAAACGCCGAGCGCTTCGCGAAGAACTTCGAAGGCAACCCGCACGTGAAGTTCCCGGCCGTGTATCGCGCGGCCTCGGGCAAGCGCGTGCTCACGCTCGAGTTCCTCGACGGTCGCAAGATCGAGCGCGCGCTCGCCGAGGGCGTCGACGGAAAACTGCTCGCGCATCACGCGGTCGAACTCGTGATCAACATGATCTTCGATCACGGCTTCTTCCACGCGGACCCGCATCCGGGAAACATCCTGATCCTCGGGACCAACGAAGCGCCGGTGATCGGCATGCTCGATCTCGGTCTCGTCGGGCATCTCTCGCCCGCGATGCGCGATCGCGCGATCGACATGATGGTCGCAGCGGTTCGCGAAGACATGGACGGTCTCGCGGATGCGCTGCACGCGATCGGCAAGCCGTCGCGCAAGGTCGATCAGATGGCGTTCCGTGCGGACGTCACGATGCTGTCGCGCAAGTACCTCGGGAAGAGCATCAAAGAGATCGAGATGGCAGGGCTGATCAGCGACCTGGTGACAGGCGCGATCCGTCACGGCATCGACATGCCGCCCGACTTCCTGATGGTGGGGAAGTCGTTGATGACCATCGAAGGAATCGGCCGGCAACTCGATCCGGATCTCGACGTGTTCAACGAGATGAAGCCGCACTTCCTGCGACTGCTCGCGAAACGCTACAGCCCCGACAAGATCGGCGCGGACCTGCTCAAGGGCTTCGTGCGTGTTTCGGGCATGGCGGGCAACATGCCCGAGCAACTCGCGGAGATCCTCGAAGACCTTCGCAAGGGTCATCTACTCGTGAAGACCACCGACCCGTCGCTGCCGATGATTACCGAGCGACTGGGACGGCAGCTCTACACGGGCCTCGTCGTCGGCAGCATGGTGTTCGGCGGCGCGATCATCGCCGCGGCCGGGAAGCACCCGTGGGTCGGCTACGTCATGATCGGCTTCGCGGCCGCGGTCGCCGGATGGCACGCGCTGCGAACATGGTGGACCGGGCTGCAGATGCGCCGGCCGTAGAACGTCCCGCGTGTCGACTTCCGGCGGGCGACGCCGGTTGTACGATGCGCGCGATGTCGATCGACGCCGAGCCGTTCGTGAGCCTGTTTCGCAACCTTCTTCCGGCTCGCGGCGCGTACAGCGAAGTAGCACTCGCGCGTCGGGACGAAGTGCCCGTGTGGATCCACGACGGGTGTCTGTTCGCAGGCGTCTACCTGACCGTGTTCGAAGGCGCCGGATCGACGGCTCTCCGCGACATCAAGGAGCAGGACGTCTGCGTGGGCAGGATCGATCCCGACGACGCGGGCCGATTTCTCGCGTGCCTCGAAGCGAACCTGCGCGCACTCCCGTCGCTGCTCGACCGATGGGGTGACGGCGTGGATGCCGTGATGCCGATCAATGTGCTCGGATTTCCCGAGGCGCTGCGCAATTCATCGCTGCGCTCCACCGAGGATTTCGTGCGCGCCTTCGCTGATGCGGCCCGTGTCGACGCGTGGTTCACGCAACGCGCCGACGACGAATGGAACGAGCAACTTTCGGGTTGCGGTCTCGCCGGACACGGTGCCGAGGTCCGCGCGCTGGAACGGCCCTCGATCCGGTTGCGGGCGTATCGCATCGACGACGACGACACCGAGGCCGGGAGCGAGCCGATCGGTACGACACGGATCGGCGGTGCGCCGGATCTCCCGTCGTCGATGGAGTGGCCGACGATCGAAGGCGAGCCACTCGTGTTCGTCGCACAGCTCGATCTCGCCGCGTTCGCGAAGTATCCCGGTGCACGCGAACTTCCACCCTCGGGAGTGCTGAGCTTTTTCTACAGCCCGATCCCGAGCCGGGGCTCGCGTGGAGAGACGGTTCGGGTGATTCACTTCGACTCGACCGAACTCTCGCGCCGGACGCTCCCTGATCGGGTGGATCGCGTGCCGGAGCACGATGTCGAACTCGAGAGCGAACGCGTGTTCCCGCCGATCGAGAGCCCGTTCTACGAAGCGCTGCTCAGCGAAGCGCAACAACGCGAGTTCCGCGGCTCGTTGAAACGAGCAGCCGAAGGCGGGGCGGAGCCCGTGATCGATCCGCTCCGTGGTCTCGCGGCCCTCGTTCCGTACTGGGGCGATGCCGATCACGACCGACCGGCGCATCGAGTCTTCGGATACGCAGCGTCGATCCAGGGCGACCCGTACGTCGACCTCGAAACCGACGTCATTCGCGGCGGGTACGAAGGATGGGTGGACGACTCGAACGAGGCGCTCGCTCTGCGACGGAGGGCGCGCCGTTGGCGGCTCCTCTTGCAGTGTCAACAGCATCACTTTCATTGGCTGGAATTT
>CBIHQZ010000981.1:0-3302 GCA_966212315.1 uncultured Myxococcales bacterium | reverse complement strand
AAGTCGTAGATCAGCTGTCCCTGTTTCGCGAGTTGATGAAGGCTCGCGAGCACCGTGTCGCGCGGCGCGTCGGAGATCGCGCAGAGCGCGTCGAGCGAGGCGCGTTTCGCATCGCGCAGGTAGTCCGCGATGGTTTCCATCACGCGCGCATCGTGGCGGTAGAAACCCGTGAGCAGATCGAGGTTGGTGCCCGACGACCAGTCGTTCGCGCTCCATCCCGACAGCGCGAGGGTGAAACGCATCTCGCCCATCTGCGCGATCCACACGCTCGGAAGGCCCGAGCCCAGCAACGCGACTTCGAAACGATCGGCGAGCGGCAGTACGCGCGCGAGCGTCATCATGCGACGCCGTCCCCAGATCTTGATCTCGTCTTCGCGGTCGCCGTCGTACGGCGTGTCGCCGCACGGGATCACCACGCCCCACGGCTCGATCGTGATCGTCACCGGCCGACCGGGCTTGAACGTGAATCGCAGCGAGCGCGGCCCGGCTTTTTCACGGTGCCGTTTCAGGTGCGCGAGGATCGAGTAGACCGCCGCGACCGACACGGTGACACGCCGTGACGGAATCCCCATCGCCGCGCCGATCTGCCCGAAACCGCGCAGCCACGAGGGCGGCAGATCGATCTTCTCCTCGCGCAGATCGCTGCGACCTTCGACCTTCACTTCGAAGCCGGTCGGGTCGACGAGCAGGCGCGTCGGTCGGTACGTGCGCAGCGTCTGGAAGTGCTCGTAGAGCGCGAGCGAGTAATCGACGTTGGTGGTGCCGGGAAGTGCCTCGCCCGCTGTTCGAAACGCGCCGCGGTCGACGCTGAGCGATCCGTAACTCGATTCGTCCTTCGCGAAGCATTCGAAGAGCACGACGTCGGGAGCGACCGTGACGACCGGGTCACACGGCACGAGATGACGGAACAGCTCCGGATCGTTGCGCGACAGCTCGTTCGCCCATTGCACGCGCGCGCCCCAGTAGAGCCGATGCATCTCGTAGAACCGCGTCTCGAGATCGGGCGGTGGACCGTCTTTCCCGATGCGCGCCAGCTCCGCGTCGAGTTTTTCTTTCTGCACCGTCGTACGGAGCGCCTGCTCGCGCTGCGCTTCGGCCTTCTTCCATTCGAGCGAGGCGGTGCGGTCCTTCGGCTTCGTGCGCAGATCGCCGATCACCACTTCGTGCAGCGCGCTCATCGCTTCGCGGAAACGAATCGGGTGCGAAACCTCGCCGTCGAAGAACACCTTCGGCCGCGCGAGATTCGGGGCGAAGCGCACCGAGGTCGAATGCGCATCGCGCGTGACCTCGCTGTGCCCGAGATACTTGAGATCGACCCTCATGGCGCGTCGGGGCTCCAGAGCACGAGTTCGGGAAGTTCCGCAGCGAGCCGGCTGCGAAACGCAGGATCGCCGAATGCGGCACGGGCGACAGCGGCGATGGCGGCCCGTCGTTCGGTCGCGCGCACGCTGCGAAGCGTGTAGCGGAAGAGCGGCATCAGCGCGCTCGCTTCGTCCGGATGCTGAACGATTCGCTGCGCGATCTGCGTGAGCACCCGAGGCTTCGTGCGGCTGCCGCGATGGACCGCGAGAATCGCAGTGGCCCACAGATGGCGTAGCGAAGCGGGCGTCATCTGCGCATCCCACGCGGTCATGCGCTCGATGAGTGCGCCGCGGGCGTCTTCGTAGGGCGATTCGGCGAGCGAAGACCACACGGTCAGCACGTCGCGGAATCGCTCGCTGCCGCGGACGAACGCGATCGTCGCGGCGCGCGTGTCTTGAAAGCGCGCGTCGAGCAGCTCACGCACATGCTCGGGCGTTGCGAACGACTCGCGGGCGAGCGCCTCGAGGAACCACGCCACGGCTTCGCGACGAACCAGCGGTGCCGCCGCATTGCCGATGCGCGCGCACACATCGAGATCAGCCGCCGAACGCAGGGGCTTCGTCTTCGCCCACGCGAGTCCTAGCTGCGCGACAGGTGCAACGCGCGCGCACGCGAGGGCTACGCACTGTTCGAGCAAAAGCCGATCGGGTGTGACGTACTTCGCGACGAGTTCGCTCACGAGCGCGACGACGTCGGCGTTGTCGATCGCGAGGAGTTCGAGCCAGGCATCGACGGGAAGGCGTTCGAGTCCGCGGACGCTCTTCAACAGTTCTGCGCCGAGCACGAGCACTTCGTCATGCGGGCTACGAAGCAACTCGCGCACTCGGTCGATCGGCAATGCGCGCAACTCGGTCGAGTGCTGATCGCGCAGCGTGGTGAGGGCCCACGTGCGCACGGTGCGACTCCGCGCGCGAAGGACGAACTCGAAGAGCGATTCGAACGCCGAGGCCCACACCTTCGGGTAGATCGGGGCCGGAAGAAGATCGGCGAGCGTCGTGTTCCTTCGGAGCCGGACCCCATCGGGACGGCGATGCAGACTCGGCGCGCCCCAGTAGAGCGCGTTCACGAGCCCCCATGAATCGAGGAACTGTTCGGGCTTCGCAAGCGCTTCGTCGCGATAGAGCGGGAGCGCGAGCTGCATCGCGCGGAGATAGCGCGCGGGGTCCTTGCGGCCGATGGTGCGGAAATATCGCCAGGCGCGACGCGCGAGATACTGACGCGTGAGTCGCGTGAAGGTGAGCTTGTTCGGATCTCCCTTCTTCATGCGGCGCCGCGTGGGTGCCGTTCCATCGCTCACCAGTGCCATCCGCTCGACTGTCGTGTTGCTCGCGTAGTCGTACGAAGGGACTGCGACCAGTTTGCGACGCGGCATGCCGTCGATGGCGACCATGAAATGCGCCATCGCTTCATCGTCGCCCGCGGCCTCTGCGCTCTTGAACAACGACTTCACCAACGCGCGATGTCCGGGGCGCAGACAGCCATCGTCGATGTAGCGAATCAGTGCGTCGCGTGCGAACTCGCGTTTGTCGGCATACCAGCGCGGACCGAGCGCCTTGAGGCTGCGGCTGGCGCTGGCGGCGAAGAGTTCGGGGAGGAAGCGTGGATCGCCCGACGCGAAGAACTCGTCGAGTAGAAGGGTCGACCCGGGATCACCGGCGGGCGGCATGGGACCGCGACTGTAACGAAGCGAGTGCGTGGTGACGAGGTGTTGCCGGGGGTGTTTCGGCCCGATAGGCCCGAACGACGCGCTGCGCGCACGGTCCTCTCACTGCGTCCCACGTCCGCCATTTCCCACTCACGCCATCGTCCTTCGAGCCCCTCTTTCGACGACGCCCGCGTTCGCGGGAATCGTCGTGGCGTCGGAGGGAGGGGGGCGGGCGGCAACCCTGAGCACTGGTCACGAATGTGTCCTCGCGCTGCGTTGGGGCCCGGCGGCTGGA
>CBIHQZ010000980.1:0-3303 GCA_966212315.1 uncultured Myxococcales bacterium | reverse complement strand
TACTGCCCCGTAGCACCCTGCCAGCAACGCGTCGCAGGTCGCGCGCGCCCCGCGGTACCGCTGACAACGATGCGTGAATCGGAACCCGCCTGCGACGGTCGCGTGCCCGCCATCGTGGTGCATGTCGCAGAAGCGACAGGCGTCCCGGTTCCACCGGGAAGAATCGCGACGGCGCGTTCCGACGTGGTCGAACTGATGCCGCCGCTGACCGGATCCCACTTCGTGTACACGGTCGCGATCGATGGCGTGCCATACGCGCTGCGCATGTTCGTGTCGGTAAACTGCCAGAGAAACTGCGGGTTGTAGGGATCGGTAACATCGAGCGCTTCGTATGCGCCGCCGCCGTCACGCAGTCCGACGACCAGCACCGAGTGCCACGACGACGCCGTGCCGAGACTCGTCGGCGATCGCGAGTAGACGACGTCGCGAACGACGGGCGAGCCATCGACACCGAACTGATGCGTGGCCGGATACATCGACTCGATCGCGGGAAGGAGAAACGGCGGGACGAAGCCCCAGATCTCTTCGCCGGTGTCGATGTTGAACGCGTGAAGGATGCCGTCGTTGGTGCCGACGTACACGACGCCCTCGCGCGTGCCGACGGTCTTCATCGCCGTGCGCCAACCGGCCACCGGCAACGACAGCTGGCGGAACGCCGAGTAGGTCTGATCCGCGAGTGGCGTCGCCGGCGCAGGAACGACGAGCGGGTTCGAATGGAAGATGTCCCCGAGTGGATTGTTCACGCGATACGGATCAGACGCATCGCCACGAAGCCACGCGAGCAGCGTGTCGCGTTGCGCGGGAATGTTCGACGCACTCATCAGCGCCGCAGGAGTCGCAGCATCGAGATTCCGGCGCGTCGGGTCCGTCACTGCGCGGACGAGCGAGCCCACGACTTGTGTGCGCGTCGCGCTCGTCGGGTACCAGCTCCAGAGTTTTCGCGTCCCCCATCCTTGCCCCGCGCGCTGACCGGCGCGAAGCAGGAAGCCGAAGTCGTCCTGCGCTTGCACGACGGGCTGATCGACCGGGGCCGGCGGCATGCCCGCACACGATGTCCGTCGGCGCTCCAGCACGCCCTGCCACGGGTAGCCCGACGCGACCGCGAACGATGATTGGATCTGGTAGAGCGTGCCGCTCGTGCTGGCGCTCGACGAGCCACCGAATGCGGGCGAAGTACGCGTGGAAGTCTGACTCGCGATGCGATCGAGAACACCCGAGATCGCCGCACGCAAACCGGTACGGTCGGTCGCGTAGAGAACGTCGGTCGTGCCACCTGCCACCGCGATCGGTTGAAGCGCCGCGGTGGCGCCGACGTCGGTTGCGTTGAATGCGATCACGAACGTCTTCGCGCCGGGCAAGCCTCCGCCCTGCATCGCCATGCGCATCGCCGTCTGCTCGGGGAGTTGATACGGGCACACGCCGTTGCCGCCCTCGCACGACGGACGGAAGTCCATGTTCGGCTGCCCGTCGGTGACGAGGATGTTGTAGCGCGCACGGCACGCGAAGTACGGATCGCCCGTCGTGCCGTTGCCTGCGACGACGTCGGTACTCGTCGACCAGTAGGTCAACGCGTCTTCGAGCATCGCGGCGATCGGCGTTCCACCGAAGGGACGCACACCACGCACCTGGAGCAGCGGGTTGCTGTTCGGTCGGCCGACGATCGATTGCTGGATCTGGAGATTGATCGCTGCGAGCGTGGCCGCGTCGGCGTTCGCTGGTCCGACGGACACGAGTCCGCCCGGCACCTGGTCGACCACGTTCGCGTCGGTCGACGCCCGCTTCGAGCCGATGTTCACCGGCGTCGCGGCGTCGGTGCATCCGTTCGCGAGGAACTGTCGATCGGGTCCGTACGAGAACAAACCGTCGGTGGCAGCGAGACCGACGCGATAATCGTTGTCGAACGTCATCAAGCCGAAGCGCACGCGATCGGCATACGAATCGAGAATGCCATCAGTGCTCTGAACGGCGGCCGGATCCCAGAGGGGCGCGCCGTTCGACATCGGCTGGTGCCACGGCACGGGATAGAGATTGTCGTACGGGTACAGCGACGCGTTGTTGCGATCGAGCGCGACGCACGAAAAATTCTGGATCGTGCCGGTGAGCACTTCGATCGCAGTGGTCCAGCGATTTCGCTGCTCGGCCGCCGGACAGGGATTCGCCGCGCCCACGGTCGAAGGACAGATCGCCGCGTTGTTCGAACAGCGATTGCAGTTGCCGCCGTCGACCCCCGTGCACGTCGCGTTCGATACGCCGTTGCGCCATTCCATCGAACCCGAGGTGTCGAGCAGCAGGAGAACGTCGGGGCGAATCAGGCGCACGTCGGCCTGCGCGAACGCGCTCGCCGACGACAGAAGCGCCAGCGCTCCCGTGACGATCGCCGCCGCAGCGCGGACACCTTGTTGCGATTTCCCTCGCGCACTCATCGCGTCCTCCTCGTCACAAACACGGAACCGTCGCGATCATTCGAAGCTGCTCTTGCGCCTGCACGTTGCCGCCGACTCGCGCCGCACGGTTCGTGATTCCCTCGATGATCGTCTCGCCGTTCGACTCGAACTGAAGCGACATCTTCGGAACATAGAAGTCACGCCCGCCGCCTACGCCGAAGCCGAACTGCGGCGTCGACTGCTCGGCGAGTACGGTGACCTGGGTGCGGAACCCCGGTCGCAACGCCGTCGGCCCGAGCGACCCTTCGGTGCGTGCGCCGCCCGACAAGGTCGAAGCCGCGAAGAGGCTTCCGGTCGTCACGCGCGCGTTGAAGTCGTCGGTGTAGAACGAATACTTCAGTTCCGCTTCCGCGAGTCCCGCGGGGACACTCGCACCGACCGCGGCCTGGCGCATCACCGTCAGATAGGCACTGCAGTACGTCTTCATCTCGTCGAGCGATGCCGTCACGCCGCTCTCGGCGACGTAGTGCGTCTGCGCAGCCTGGCGGAAGAAGCCCGATGAACGGATCTCGAACGCGGTGCTCTGCGCAGCGAAGATTCCCGCTGCCGTCACGAGCACGATCAACACCAGCACCAGCAACAGCGCCATGCCCTCTTCGCCACGACGACGCATCGCCCGCAGGCGGCGCGTGGTCTTCGTCGTGATGTTCGTTCCTCGTGGCATCGATGCGGTCTCTCAGAAGTGCAAGTTGCGGAGCGCGATGTTCGTGAGTTCGATCTCGCTCGTGAGGGTTCGAACGCGCGCCGCGCCGGGTTGATTGGCGAACACACGGAAACGCGTGAGCGGATCGGTTGCCGCGCTGCGAGCCGACCATCCGAAGTCGGGATCTTGCGTTCGATCACGAACGGACAGGCGCAC
>CBIHQZ010000979.1:0-3304 GCA_966212315.1 uncultured Myxococcales bacterium | reverse complement strand
TATCTCGATCGAGGCCGCGTGGCGTCTGGGCAGCTCGAACGACAGATCAAGGAGACGGACTGCGAGGGGTGACATCGAACCCGTCGATCTTCGAGAAAGCTATCACCGGCGATCGGAGCTACGACGAGATCATCGACGGTCTGGCGCAAAAGGGTGCGACGCCCGAAGAGATCTATCAGGCGATCACGACCGAAGATATCCAGCTCGCTGCGGATGTCCTCCGCCCCTTGTTCGACCGACTCGACGGACGCGACGGCTTCGTGAGCCTCGAGGTTTCGCCTCGTCTGGCACACGACACGAGCGGGACCATCGCCGAAGCTCGGCGTCTCTGGGCGGCGGTGGACCGTCCGAACGCGATGATCAAGGTGCCGGCGACCAGAGCGGGACTTCCAGCGATTCAGAGACTTGTGAGCGAAGGGATCAACATCAACGTGACACTTCTCTTCGGACTGGCGCGCTACGAAGAGGTCGCGGAGGCGTACATCGCCGGTCTCGAGTCGCGCGCGGCGAACGGGCAGTCGGTCCGTGTCGCGTCGGTGGCGAGTTTCTTTCTGAGCCGCATCGATGTGCTCGTCGACGCGCGACTCGACGAGTTCGTGCGCGCTGAGCAGATTGCGTCGGAGTTGGCCGCCAGCCTCCGCGGTCAGGTCGCGATCGCAAGCGCGCGCGTGGCCTATCAAATCTACAAACGCATCTTCGAGAGCCAGCAGTTCCGGTCTCTGGCGATGAAAGGGGCTCGCCCGCAGCGGCTGCTATGGGCCAGCACGAGCACCAAGAACCCGGCCTACAGCGACGTGAAATATGTGGACGCGCTCATCGGCGAGGGCACGATCGACACGGTTCCTATCGAGACGTTCGAGGCATACCGCGATCATGGCGACCCGGCGTCTCGCTTGGAACAGAATGTGGAACAGGCGCGAGAAGTGCTGGCGCGATTGCCAAGGGCGAACATCGACCTCGGTGCGGTCACCGATCGCCTCGAGGACGAAGGCGTTCGCAAGTTCATCGAAGCCTACGATCGCTTGCTCGCCGCCATCGCCGAGCGCCGCGAGCGCGCTGCGCATTAGCCGCGGGTCGGGTCGCCACGGGAATCACGAATGGGTCGCCACGCGCTGGCTCCCCGCTATGCGTGACTATCTTTCCGTTCGGCTCAGTTCCACGAGTGGGAGCGTGAAGTAGAATTTGGCGCCGTCGCCGGGAGCGCTTTCGACCCAGATCCGCCCACGATGGGCTTCGACGATTCCCTTCGCGATGAAGAGCCCGAGACCTGTGCCCTTCTTTCCGGGACTGTCTTTCTTCCAGAAGCGATCGAAGACGCGCGACAGATTTTCACGTGGGATTCCGGGACCGGTGTCGACGACTGCGAATCGGACCGTCGCGCCCTCGCGCGCCGCCGACAGCGTCACTCGCCCCCCTCGGGCCGTGAACTTCAGCGCGTTTCCGACCAGGTTCGAGAGGACCTGAAGTATGCGCTCACGCTCGGCATCGACGGCGAGGTCAGGGGCACATTCGGTGACTTCCAGTCTGATCTGCTTCGATGTCGCGAGCGGTTCGAACATCGTCTCGGTTTCGTGCAGGAGACCGTGCGCGGTGCAAGCAGCGGGACTGACGGTGAACTTCCCGGCTTCCATCGTCGTGACGTCGAGCATCGTCCCGATGAGATACTCCATCCGCGTGGCGACATTGCCGATCGACTCTGCCTGCTGCCGCGCCCTCTCGGAGGTGGCTGTTTGCTGGAGTAGCGCGGCGTTCAACGTGATGGTCCCGAGCGGGTTGCGGAGGTCGTGCGCCACGATGCCCATGACCTCGTCGCGCGCGGCCAGCGCCTTGCTCGCAGCCTCCCTGGCATCCCGCTCCTGACGGTAGGAGCGACCGAGGCGCCTGGCGAAGTACCACGCGGCCGCGAGGCTGGCCGACAACAGGACGCCGCGTAGGACGATGAGCCCCAGGAGTAGCCGTTCGCGGTTTCGCGTGGCGGTGTCATAGAACCCCTGCAGGGCGGCTTGCTCGTGATCGACGAGACGCGTGAGCGATAGATCGAGACTGCCGCGGAGGGGAAGCAGCTGGTTCTCGAATCGCCTGACAAGCGCTGGTGCGTCCTCGGACCCCTGCCGACCGATCACAAGTTCTCGTTGGACACGCCGGAAGTTGCCGGCCGCCTGTTCCACGTCCGCAACGAAGGGCCCGCGTCGCGTGCCCAGCGCATGAACATTTGCGTCGAACTCGACCACTGAGTCTTCGAGCTTGGCCAGGAGTCTTGGATCGCCCGAGAGAAGGTAGCCCCTGCCATCGGAGACGATGACCTCGCTGCGCCACCGAAGCCGTTCGACGAGCGTGATCTGGCGCTCGGCAACGCGTAGCCGGGCGATCTGCGCGTCCGCGGCAGTCGAGAGCTGCCGAACGGACACCGTCATGCCCAGCACCAGGACCACCACGAGGACGAAATAGCCGAGGAGCGCCTTCGTTTGAAAACTCATCCGCCCCACGCCGTGAGTCCCTTCTCCGCATCATTCTCGTACCGCGTGCTTCCGACGATTCCGACGAGCATCGACGTGTCCGATCGTTGCGCAGATGCTCTCAGGATGCCGGCAGTGGCCGCGGCGTTCTGCTGCTGCCGCGTGCCAAGCGCGCGGTCTCCCGACGGTGAAGACGTGCGATCGCGTCGCTGCCTCTGCGTGAGCACCCGTGGCCCGATTCGCACTCCGTGTGCCGCGTTCGACTGCGACCAGTTCGCGCCCGTCGGGGGCAAAAGTATTCGCGATGAACGGCAACGCTCGTCTAGGGTGGCGATCCCACATGACTGCCCGAACCATCCTCGGATCAACGATCGGCAAGAAGGCGATCATGGCCATCACCGGGATCATCCTGGTGGCTTTCGTCATCGGCCATGTCGCAGGCAACCTCCTCGTGTTCGCCGGACGCACGAAGCTGAATGCCTACTCGGCCCTTCTGCACGCAAGCGACGAGGCCCTCTGGGGCGTCCGCGTCGTGCTCTTCGTCTCGCTCGTACTGCACGTCTGGTCGGCGATCTCGCTGACCCGCATCGCGCAGGCCGCGCGCCCGCAAGGGTACGTTCGCAAGAAGGCCCAGACAGCGACCGTGGCGTCGCGAACGATGCGCATCGGAGGCTTCGTCATCCTCGCGTTCGTTGTGTTCCACCTGCTCCACCTCACGCTCGGCGTGATCCAGCCGGTGGCCTTCAGCCAACATGACGTCTACGCCAACGTGATCGGCGGATTCCGCGTTCCGTGGGTCGTCGCGGTGTACGTCGTCGCGATGGCCGCGCTCGGATTTCATCTCTTCC
>CBIHQZ010000978.1:0-3304 GCA_966212315.1 uncultured Myxococcales bacterium | reverse complement strand
AAGAGGACGGATGCATCGAGGGCGCGGACCCGTCGCTGATCGGATCGCGCGCACGCGAACGCGGCGGCGCGCAGCTCGGATCGCTCGGTTCGGGCAATCACTTCCTCGAGATCGATCGCGTCGCGGAGATCTACGACCCGGTCGTCGCAGAACGCTTCGGACTCACGCTCGGCGGCACCACGCTCCTCGTGCACTCGGGCTCGCGCGGACTCGGTCATCAGGTGTGCGAAGAGATGCTGCCGGTGATGGCGAAGGCCGCTTCGCGCGCGGGCATCACACTGGCCGACAAACAACTCGCGTGCGCGCCGCTCGACTCACCTGAAGCGGCGCGGTACCTCGCAGCCATGGCAGCCGCAGCGAACTTCGCGTTCGCGAATCGGGCGCTGCTCGCGTATCGCGCGATCCACACGCTCGCCGACGCGATGGGCACCAAGGCCAATCGCATGGGAACGTCGCTCGTGTACGACGTGTGTCACAACATCGCGAAGTACGAGACGCACAAAGTCGACGGCGTTCCTCGTCGCGTCTGTGTGCACCGAAAGGGCGCGACGCGTTCGTTCGGGCCAGGGCATCCCGACCTCGCCGAGCGATATCGCGACGTCGGTCAGCCGGTCATCATTCCAGGCGACATGGGTCGGTACTCGTACGTGCTCGTGGGCGAGCAGGGCGCGATGGATGAATCGTTCGGCAGTTCGTGCCATGGCGCCGGACGCTTGCTGGCCCGAAGCGCTGCGAAGAAGCTCTCCACCGGTTCGGCGGTCGCGCGAATGATGAAAGAACGTGGCATCGCGCTGCGTGCGTCGAGCGCGGCGTCGGTGGTCGAAGAGATGCCGGATGCCTACAAGGACGTCGCCGATGTGGTGGGCGTCGTGGAACAGGCTGGTCTCGCGCGACGCGTGGCGAGGTTGGAACCGATCATCGTGGTGAAGGGATGAACGTGCGCGAAACCGCACGTGAGGTTGCACACGGGCGTTCGGCCAGCGACACTGCATCTCAATGGGGATGGGGACCTCGGGTGCTTCGCCGTTTCCTGGAAACGACGGCACGAATCTGGTGGGCCGTCGGGTCGGTCGCTACGAACTGATCGTCGAGATCGCTTCGGGTGGCATGGCGGCCGTTTACCTCGCGCGCGCACGCGGCGCTTCGGGCTTCGAGCGACTCGTGGCGGCGAAGATCCCGCATCCGCACCTGCGCAAGGACGAAGAGTTCGCGGCGATGTTCCTCGACGAGGCGCGCCTGGCAGCGAAGATCCATCACCCGAACGTCGTGCCTGTCTTGGACTTCGGCGAAGCGGGCGCGCTCTATCTGGTGATGGACTACGTCGAGGGACACCACCTCGCGGGTCTCATTCGCGCGGCCGGAAAGAAGGGCGAGCGCCTTCCGCCGTCGATCACGCTGCGCATCCTCGTCGATGCACTCACCGGTCTGCACGCAGCGCACGAACTGAAAGACAACGCCGGCGCACCGCTGCACATCGTGCATCGCGATACATCGCCGCAGAACGTGCTCATCGGCGTCGACGGAATCGCTCGGATCACCGACTTCGGCATCGCGCGAGCCGACGCGCGCGCGACGATCACTCGCGACGGACAGGTGAAAGGAAAGCTCTCGTACATCGCGCCCGAGCAACTCGCGGGCGACACGGTCACTCGTCGCGCGGACGTGTTCGGCATGGGCGTGCTGTTGTGGGAGGCACTGGTCGGACAGCGCTTGTTTCGCGCCGACAGTGACGCCGAGACGGTGAATCTCCTGCTGTCGGGCGAGATCCGTCCGCCCTCACGCGTCGTCCCGTCGCTGCCGCCCGCGCTCGATGCGGTGGTGCTCAAGGCCCTCGCGCGCAATCCGGATGATCGTTACGCGACGGCGGCGGAGTTCGCGGAAGCGTTGGAGCGGTGCGAGATTCCGGTCGCAACGTCACGTCAGGTCGCGACGATGGTGAACGAACTGCTCGCCGAATCGCTGCGTGCGCGACGCGACGAAGTGCGACGCATTCTCGAGAGCGGCGCGGAGTTCATCTCGCTCGTTCCGCCGATGCCCACGCAGGTCGACTCGGCCGGCACGCCGCTCTCGCTCGACGACATGGGGACCGCACCCCGCAGGATGAGCGAAGCCCGCCGCACGCAAATCGTGATCGCGGCGTCCGCCCTGTTCGTCGCCCTCGTCGCGTTCATCGCGCTTCGTGGCGGAAGTTCATCGAGCAGCAACTCGCGCGAGATCGCACGTGCACCCGCCGCGAACATCGTCACGCACGCGTCGACCTCGATTGCCCTCGTCGACGCGCAGGCGCCGGTCACGAATGTTGCGCCCACTGCGGTTGCGACCGAAGCGGCAGTGGCCCAACGACCGGCGTCAGCGGCCGAAGCGGACGCTGGTGCACCCGTGACTCGCACACAACTAGCGCAGCCACTCCACCCCGGTGCAAGCTCCGCGTCCACGGGCACGCACGGCACGACTCGATCGCGTCGACGCGAATACTCGCCCGGGAGCATCTGAGCGGACCTATGCGCATTCACACATCGACGCTCGCGCTCGCGTTTGCGATCGGCGCAGCGCCTCTTGCGGCTCACGCACAGGACGCTAGCGGCTCGAGCCCCGCACCTGCCCAAGACCCCGCGGCCGCGGCCCAGCAACACTATCGTCGCGGCATCGAGCTGTACGAGCAGCAGGCGTTCGAACAAGGGCTCGGCGAGTTCCGCACCGCGCAATCGCTCTATCCATCGCCGAACATTCGTCTCTACGTCGCGCGCTGCTTGCGTGGTCTCGGTCGCGCGGACGAGGCGTCCATCGAATTCGGTCTCACGGCGCGCGAAGCACGCGATCGCGCCATCCAGGATCCGCGTTACGCACCGACGCGTGATGCCGCTGACGAAGAAGGACGAGCGCTCGTTCCGCAGATCGGTCGCGTACGCGTCGTCGCGCCGCGCGTTCCCGAGTGGGCATGGATTCGCATCGGTGGTCACGAAGTCCGCGCGGGAGACATCGGCCTCGCGACGCCGGTACGACCCGGCACGGTAACGGTCGAAGTCGAGGCGCATGGATACCGGCGCGCGGAACGCAGCGTGACTGTCGCGGCCGGCGGGTCACAAGAAGTCAGCATCAATCTCGACCGCGATCCGTCATGGGACGGGCAGCCGCCCACCGCGCAGGAACTCGCGGACGAAGCGGCACGCCGCGGCGCGAGTACGGGCAACAACCCGCCGAGCAGCAGTGCGCCGATCGTGCTCCCGTCGTTGTCGTCGCCACCGGCTTGGATGCGACCGGTCGGATACGGCGCGATGGGCGTCGGCGCCGCAGCGCTGATCAC
>CBIHQZ010000977.1:0-3308 GCA_966212315.1 uncultured Myxococcales bacterium | reverse complement strand
TGCCCGCGGGTTCACCCGCCGGGAACCAGTGAATCGTTGCCCGCGGGTTCACCCGGTTCACCCGCCGGGAACCAGTGAACCGTTGCCCGGGAACCAGTGAATCGTTGCCCGCGGGTTCACCGGCCGGGAACAGGTTCGCGAACCCGGCAACACCCTTGGCCCGCGCGTTGCTGACGGGCTGCACATGCGACTCGCCGCGCTCGTCATCGCCTGCATCGTCCCACTCGCTGCATCCCCTGCTTTCGCCGCCGAAAACGAGCTGCGCATCGCCGTGCACGACCATCCTTCGTGGCCCGCCGCGGTCGCCGCGCTGCAGAGCGATGTGTCTGCCGAAGGGACGCTTCTCCACGTGGGTGTCACGCAGAGCGACGGTTCGCGCGTCGCCTGCGGCCGCTACGCACTCGCACTCGACGCGATCGGCGAGGCGGCATTCACGATCGGCGCATGCGACCCCGCGACCGACGAGACTTCCGTCGTTCTCGCCCATCGCGCCGCGCTCTTCGCGCACGACGACATCGTGCCCGAGCCACTCGCAGCCGGCATCGCCGCAACACTGACGCTGACCGGCAGTGCAGCTGGCGGCGCCGAGTCGACGGGCGGGAGCGCGCTCCAGTGCAGCGTGTCGGTGCAGCCGTATCTCACGGACCTCGAACACGGCACGCGCGTGAACCTCGTCCCGGGCCGCTTCGTGTTGCGCCCCATCGCCGCGAACGTCGCCGTCGCCGCGCGCGATGCGGGATGGCAACTCTCGGCCGCGACCTCGGGATCGCTCGTCGTCGAATACGACGTCTACGACACGCAGCGAAATCGCGTCGTCACCCACGATCTCGCAACGCTCCAATGCGCGACCGAATCACTCGCGCCGCCGGTTGCACCCGCGCCCGAACCACCGCCCGTCGTCGCGCCGGTCGCGATCGTCACGCCGCCGGCTCCGATCGTCGCCGCGCCGCCCGCGTCGATCGCGCTCCCGAACGTTTCGCTCTCGTTCTCGAGCGACGCCGGGTCGATCGCCTACATCCCCATCGGCGGCGTGACGTTCCGCCACGACTTCGCCACCGCGCGCGGCCGCGACTTCCAACTCGCAAGCGTGTGGGCATTCGCGCCGAGCGCCGGCATCGCCCTGGACATGCGCTGGCTGCACGCCGAACTCGCGACGACGGCACTCATCGGCGATCGCTTCCTCGGTCTCGAGGCCCGCGCGACCGGCGCACTCGCGCTGCAGTTCGGCGCCTTTCGCGCGTACGCCGGCGGCACCGCCACGCTCACGTTGCTCACGCTCACGCACGGCGGCGTGGTCGCGGACGACTGGCAGAGCGGACCTCTCTCGGGCTTCGCCGCCACCGCGGGAATCGGCTGGCGCACCGCGCGACGTAACGACCGCGGCGCGATCCGCATCTCGGAAGTGCATCTCGATGCCACCGTGCCCGTGATCGGAACGAGCGCGTTCATCGCCGGAATCGGGTTCGCGTTCGGCGGTGGCCTGTGAAGCGCGCGCGGCTCTCGATCTCGCTCGCGACGATCACTGCGATCGCCAGCGGATGCATGGTCTACGGCGATTCGGTGGGCGACGTTCCGATGGTCGTGTGTGCGGAACACGCCACCGCACCGGAGTGCCAATCGCAACCTGACAGCGTGATCGGCGCGGGGCCCACGCTGACGAACGTCTCCGGCCGCGGCGCGCTGCACAGCGGCTTTCGCGACGGCAATTCGCTGGTAGTCGGCGCGAGCACGGGCGCCGGGACCGGCGGACGCGAACTCGGTGCGATCGTCTCGATCGACCTCGTGACCGGCGAACGTCGCATTCTAGCGGGCGCGTACGCGAACCCTGCCGTCGGCGTCTTCGAAGTCGGAACCGGTCTCTCGCTCGGCGGCCCCGTCAACGATGTGCAACCCGGAGCGACCCACGCAGACGGCACCCGTGCGCTCTACGCGATCGGCGCCGGCGGGCTCGTCCGCGTGGATGCGAATGGCTCCATTGAAGTGCTCTGGCGTGGCGCGCGCGTCTGCACCGGCGAGAGCAGCACTGCATCGCCCCGCACCACGACGCTGGCCGTGAGCGCGGACGAGCGCGTCTATCTCGCCGACACTCTGTCGCGGATCGTCGCCTACGATCCCGCCACCAACCGATGCAGCGTCGTGAGTTCGTCGATCACCGGTCGCGGGCCGACGATGTACCAGGTGCACGCGCTTCGATTCGGCGGCGACTCGTTGTGGGCGCTCGATCTCGACTCGCTCTTCCGCATCGATCCGTCCACCGGCACCCGCGTGCGCGTTTCGAGCGCGACCTATTCACACGAGGTCGGCGCGGGCGATCGCGATCTCGGCACCGACCGGATGGACGCGAGCGACGACGGCGTGTGGACGGCGGCCGAAGAGGGCACGTTCGTGCGCGTCGATCCGGTGACGGGCGAGCGCGCGCAGATCGACCATCGCAGAGGGCCGAGCGGTTCGTCGCTCGATGGCGTGTGGCGCGATCCCGCGGCGCCACTCGTGTTCGCGACGATCGGTCCGGGCGTGCTCGTGATGAATACGCTCACGGGGAATTCGAATTGGGTTTCGCGGTGAGGTGGCCGTCTGATCGCGCCGAAGCAGTCGGTGATGGCGGGTGACGGTGGCATGCTGGCGGTACTTCGATGCGCCGACGATCGAGACAATGGCTCGTACCCATCATCTCGAACGCGGACCTATCGCGACAACGGCTCGGACCCATCGTTCCGTTGGACGGCCTGTCGAAACCAAGGCTCGGACCCATGGTCGCGATACTCGGCCCGCGCGAAAACGTAGAGAGACGATGGACCCGGCACTCATCTCGGAAGTTCAGCGACTCGTGCGTGATCTATCGTGCGGCCGATATGCGGAGATCGTTGCCGACGGCCGCGGAGGGCGACTGACTACACCCGAGTTCTCGGCTGCGATTCGTGACTACGACGGCAGGCTGGTTCCGTTGCCCGACGAAGCGATTGCGCTGATCACGGCATACCCGCACGCCGGCAGCGACGCTTGCTCGCTCGATGTTCCCTTGTGGACCGAGGAAGAGGGGCGCAGCGATCTGACGCTCTTGCTGACCGTGCGTCGACAGATGGGAAGGTATTGCTTGATCGTCGACGACCTGCGCGTGCTCTGAACGGGCCACGTGCGGCCCGGCTGCACCGCCCTGACGAGAACAAGCGCAGAGTCCCGACTCACGGCACAATCTCTGGCAAATGTTTTTGACAAAGACGTGCCGACACTCACTCGTCCGATGTACGATCAAGAGCGCTTTATCAGCGAGCCTGCGAATGCGCCCAACTCAGATGCACATTATAAAA
>CBIHQZ010000976.1:0-3308 GCA_966212315.1 uncultured Myxococcales bacterium | reverse complement strand
CGCTCCAGGCGAACCGGCACGGCGCGATCGCTCGATGCGGTGCCCGACACTCACCGTTCGAACTGCGGAGTGGTTTTCTGGGAGGGCAATCGAATGCAGCGGTTCGATTGTCGGGAAAGGGTCGACGCCCGCTCCATTGCACCGTGCGAACCCGCGCGAGATAGTCCCGCCCGCGCTCGAAGCCGCCCGCGTTCGAACGTGAACGCGCGCGACAGACTTTCGTCGCAGGCATATCCGATGCGTCCGATGCGTTCGAGTCTGCGTGCGATCTCACCGTTCGTCGTTCTTCTGGTCCCGGTGCTCATGCTGGTCCTCGCCGGCGTTCGTTCCCGCGCGGCGAGTGGTCAGGCGATTCCGCAACTCGGCATGGCGAGACAGCTCCGTGCCGCGAACGCACCACCGACGCTCTCGCACGGAGGCGCGCGCGATGTGGTCGAGACCGATGCGGCACAGTCATCCGATGCCGGGAGCACTGATGGAAGCGGCACCGCTGCCGACGATGCGGGCGCGGCGCCCACGGAAGCCGCCGGAACCGCCGCCGAAGAACATCATCCGCGACCGGTCTACGTGGGCATCTATCCGTTCCACGTACCCGCCATCGATCTCGCGACGAACGCCTACCTCGTCGATTTCTACATGTGGTTCCGGTGGCACGGGAACGACATCGATCCGAGCACGACGTTCGAGTTCATGAACCTCTACGAAGGCTGGGACATGCTGCGCGCGCCGGTCTACGTGGACGACGCCGGCGCTGCTCGCCCGGACCCAGTCGGCGATGGCTGGATGTACCAGGTGTTCCGCATCCAGGCGCGATTCACGCACCCGTTCGACGTGCACAAGTATCCGTTCGACGACCAGCAACTGATCATCGAGTTCGAAGACACCGACGCGACGTCCGACGACATGGTGTACGTCGCGGATCGCGACGCGGCGCTGGTCGACCGCGGACTCGAGATCCCCGGCTGGCGCATCGCGGGCGTGAGAACTCAGGTCACCGCGAATCTCTATCCGACGAACTTCGGCGACACGCGACGCCCCGTCGGACTCGATCGCTATTCGCACTTCCGATACGAGATCCGTCTCGAGCGTCCGGTGCTCGGATATCTCGTCACGACAGTGCTGCCGGTCGCGATCGTCATGCTCATCACGCTGATGATCTTCTTGATCAACAATCGCTACTTCGAGGGGCGCCTCGGTCTCGGCATCACGAGTCTGATCTCCGCGGTCGCGCTGCAGCTCACCGCGGCGGGCGATCTTCCGAAGACCGGCTACCTCGTGTTGCTGGATCACATCTACAACCTCAGTTACCTGGTGATCTTCCTGTCGTTGCTCGAGTCCGTGTTCGCCGTGCGACTGCACGACGCGGGGAAAGAAGCCGCGGCCAAACGGCTGGATCGTGCCGCGCTCCTGGGGACCACGGTGCTGTTCTTCGGCGGCATCACGGTGATCATCTTGCTGCGGTAGCGAACGCACGTCGCGCGCGTTCGCCAGCTCGTAGCGATGCCGATCCGCGATCAGTGCAGTTGGAACGTGCCGACGATCGTCATGCCGCCACCACCCTGGATGATCGTGAGGTGTGTCGCGTCGGCGGTGTACTGATTCGACGATACGTCGCCCCCGGCCGGGCACGTCTGCGTGGTGTTCATCGTGTTGCCGTTGATCGTGTAGTTGATCGAGATGCGCTGCTCCGGCATGCCGCCCGGACGTGCAACCACGTTCAAGGTGGTGGCGTTGATGTCGATCGCTTCCTCGACCGAGATCGGCGGCGGCGAACCGCCATAGACCGTCATCGAGGTGAGTTGATAGTGACCGCTCGTGATCGCGCCTCCGGTCGCGGCCGGCGGCGTGCCGACCCCGGTGGTGAAACTCACGGTGGGTCCGTCGGCGAGCGTCGCGTTGCAACCGGTCACCGCATCCGGCGGCGTCACGACGTCCACGACCGGTGAGCTGTCGGGCCGCACGTCGGCCATCGCCGAATCGGTCGTCGACGAATCGGTCGCGTCGACAGAGATCGTATCGAAGTTCGAGATCACGTCGGCCGAAGGCGAGTCGTCATCCAGCACGTCATTCGCAGTGGCCACGTCCGCGGTGTCGGAACCCGTGTCGGTGTTGCCGATCGTCTGACCGCACGCCGCAGTCGCGGCCGCGAACACCAGTGCCAAAAAGGTACGAGAAAGAAGGGTGGGACGAAGTGAGTTCATGTCGCGCAGCGAATCATCGAGGCACGTTCGGGTCAAACGGGATCGCGACGCGGCAAGCCGATGCGAATGGTTCGTCGCGTGCTCCGATGCGCTGCTTCGAGAGATTGTCGCTCGGCGATCTCGCCTGTCTGTTGTTACCGACTCGGCACCGGGACGTCGCCGTGTTCCTGTACCGCGGCGACGAGACCGGCCTCGAGCGAGGCCATCGATTTGTACGAATGAATCGGCGCGCCGGTGGCAATCCGCACGAGCGTCACCCCCATCTGCACGATGCTCGCGTTGGTTCCGATGTGAATGCCGCGATGGGCATGCCGGGTCTTCAGCGCCCACGGCGTCATGAGCGTTCGCACACTCGAGTCGTAGCCCGCGACGCCGAACCAGTCGTGCACGACCGAGATGGCGCCGACCCTCGCGATCAATTCGTCCGAGCGCGCGATCAAGCGGCGGATGTGCTGCGTTCCGCCGAGTCCGCTCACGCGCGTGACCAGAATGTCGCGTCCGACTCGATAGACTTCGAATCGCGCCGTCGACGACTCGAGGACCTCGCGTTCTTCCGCGCGCGCGGAGAGAAGACTCATTGCCTGTCGAGACTACGACGATTCGTCCCGCCTCTGCCGAGGTACCCCCATACGTCGATCCTCAGCCGTCGGGCGCGTCCGCCGTTGATTCCGCCACAGCTTGGGAGTCCCGCAGTAAGATGGCGCGATGGCCGATGAGAAGCGACGCCCGGAAAACACGCGGGTGGCGGCGAGATTCGAAGTTCGCTACCGCACGCTCGACGAATTGATCGTTGGCTACTCCACGAACCTCTCGCGCGGCGGGATGTTCGTCGAGACGTCGACCAGTCTTGCTCGCGACACGCGAGTCGCACTCGATGTGCACTTGCCCGACGCACACGAACCGGTCGCGATCGACGCGGAAGTTGTCTACTCGCGCGATGCCGATCCGAACGGCGGCGGTCCGGCCGGCGTCGGGTTGAAGTTCACCGAACTGTCGGTTCAGAGCATCGCGTGGCTCGAGGAGTTCATCACGCTGCGCACGATCGCCGAGGCAGACGGTGCATCCGGGGGCGAAGGGCGCTTGCCGTTGAACGTCGTGATCGTCGAG
>CBIHQZ010000975.1:0-3310 GCA_966212315.1 uncultured Myxococcales bacterium | reverse complement strand
CGCGATTGCGACCGTCGGGGCGCACGAGTCGAACGCAGATCGATCGCTCGCAGTAAGGGCGTCGTCACAGCATGTGGAACGAGTCGAAGAAGCGGCGCGTATCGTCGTCGCGCGGCGAACCGCTGCGTGGCTGAACGATCAGGACGTACACCCTGCCCTCCGTTCGTCCGCGGATCACCATCGCCTCGCTGCGCACCGTGTCCCCGCCCAGAGTCGATTCCATTCGCAGCCTGCGCGCGTCCTGCCCCTGCACGCTGGTGCGGTCTTCGGAAGTGACGTTGCTATCGAGTCCTCGCGCGGTGCGGTCGCGCACGACATCGAGCATCACGCTCGTGCCGCCGATGTTCGCGATGGCGGGGAACGTGAAGCTCAGGACGACGTAGCGCGTGCCCTCGGCATCCTGTCCGCGCCACGATCGCGTGGTCGTTCCCGACGCCGATGGTCCCGAGGATGGTTGCTCCACCAACGCACGCGGAGCACGGACCTCGAACGCCTGGTCGTCACTTCGCGCGCTGGCCCACGACGCGGGGATCGTGGTGGCGTTCGTCGGTCGATGCGAATCAGCAGTCGACGACGCGCGATCGCACCCGATGAACGGTGACGCGAGCGTCATCGCGAGTGTGAGAGCGCGGCGCATCGAAGATGTCGACGATCGCATGGATTGCGGCGGGCAGACATCGCGTCGCAGCGTTACCGTCGCGTGATGCACTGCTCGCGCACGTCTCGACTCCTCGCGATCTTCGTCACCGCAGCGACCTCGGCGTGCAGTGCGCCGCCGCCGAACATCGACGCCAGTGTGTTCGCCGATGCGAACGACGCGACCCAAGCGATCGACACCGCGTCCTCCGACGCACTCGACGCACTCGACGCACTCGATGCGTCCATGGCGCGCGACGTCACCGACGTGGATTCGTTTACACCCACCTCTTCGGGACGCGCTCCCGTCTTCGACGGACGCACCGGCTACGTCGAGATCCCCGACGACGATGCCTACTCCGCGTCCACAACGGGCGAGATCACCGTCGAAGCATGGATGCGTCCCGACTCACTCGCGATGACCGCACGCGAGAGCACCGGCTACGTGCACTGGATGGGCAAGGGCGAACCGGACCAGCAGGAATGGGTCGCGCGCATGTATCAGCAGGGCAACTCCGAGGGTCGCGCGAATCGCATCAGCTTCTACGCGTTCAATCTGCCCGGGATGCTCGGCGCCGGGAGCTACTTCGAGGACACCGTCGTCGTCGGCGAATGGATCCACTACGTCGGCGTGATCGACGCGACGCGCACGTACATCTACAAGAACGGCACGCAGCGCGATTCGGACCTTCTCTCCGGCTACAACATCACGCCGCGCAACGGCACCGCACCGGTGCGCATCGGCACGCGCGAGATGCAGAGCTTCTTCGAGGGATCCGTCGCGCGGGTCGCGATCTACAGCGCCCGCCTTTCCGATGCGCGCATTCGAGTGCATCACGATGCGCGTGCGCTCGGCACCTACGATGCCGAGGTGATGTCCGAGGCGTCGCTCGTGGGATTCTGGCGACTCGACGAGACGTCGGGAACCGTCGCGGTCGATGCGAGTGGAAGGCACGACGGGCGTTACGTCGGCGGGGTCGCGGTGGGCACGGCGGTGTGGACGCCGTGAGGCGCAGCATTCACCCCTCGCCCTTGTCATCGACGAACTTCGGTCGCGCGAACATCGCGTCGCCGGCGCGCTTCTCGAACGCCTTGCGTTCTTTCGCGACGAGCGGCTTCTCGGAGCGCACGCGAATCGTGATGTCGTATTCGAAGTACGCATCGGGCGCGGACTTCTCGATCTCGCCGACGACGTCGCCGAGCCGAATGACACCCTGGCCGCCGAGTACTTGCTGAATGGTCGCGCGAAGCGGGACCTCGGCATCGCCGTCGACGTCGCCGTCGTCATTCGCGGCATCCGCAGCGTCCTCGAATCCCGGCGGCGGATCGAACGCGATCCCTTCGTCGCGGAGCCACTCCACGAGCAACCGTTTGATCCTCGCGTCCCGGTACGCGTACCACTGGTCGAGTGCGCCATGCTGCGCGAGTGCGTCCTTGAACCGGCGGAAGAATCCACGGCCGCTCCCGACACGATCGAGTGCGTGAATGACTTCGCGATCGCGGAGCGAGGCGCTGAAGTCGCGGATCCAGTCCGACTCGTCGTGCGAATCGCGCTCCGGCGTCGAAACGAGATAGTCCCAGTCGATCGCCTCGTCGTTCTCGTCGGCGTCTTCGCCGTCGCTCGCGTAGACGATCTTGCCGGTTCGCGTGTCGAGATACGGAGATCCACCGTCGTCGGAAAACGACGAGTTGCCGCTGCTCTCGTACGCGGCTTCGAGTGCGGACCAGTCGATCGTGATCTTCTGTTTCGGCGGCTCGTTCTTCGCGGTCATCGCCCTCTCACGGCTGGTTGGTGGTCGCTTGATGGGTCGACACGATGACGCTGGCGAAGGTTCCGATCAAGGTCGTCGACGAGACGGGACGCCCCCGCAACGACGTGGTGTCCTCTCCACCGGTCCACGGCGCGCGCGAGTGTCTGCCCCACCGGACGGTTCGCTCCGGACTTCTCACGAAATCGCGCGCAAACCGGTCCGCGCTTCGCGTGGTCTCGCCGTTGCACTGCGCACTCGCCGAGGAGGCTCCCGATGCAAGACCGATCAAGATTCACGATGCCGCTGTGGATCGCCCTCGCGGCTGTGCCGTGTGTGGCGGGCTGTCGAACAGGCGCCGAGTTCGAGCGCGATGCCATCGTGCGCGCGGCGTCGTCCGCGAGCCCCGTACGCCCCGGCACGCATTGCCGCGTCGGGATCCGCAACGAGTGGCGCGGGGGCTATCCGTGCCGCGTTTCGCTCGTGTGCGATGGCGTCACGCTCTACGGCGGTGCGCGTCTCGGCGGATGGGCGGAGTGCTCCGCGCGCGATGGTCGATGGGTCTCGGCGGTCGACTCGATGGAGTCGCAACGCGATGGCGACCCGTGGATGAATTTCGATGTCGCGCGCGGTGAGATCGAAGTGCGCGAAGCGAACGGACTCGATGTGGTGGTGAGCGTCAGTGCGCCAGGGCTCGTCGCAACCCGGTGATGTGGGGCGTGACAGTGCGGGGACCATCTCACGGCAATGGTTTCGATGATTCCGCTCGCGAGAGCGTGTGTCGCGCCGAGCGATGTAAAGAACCTTCGCAGGATTCGCGATGATCACCCGTGGTCTCTTCCGAAGAGATCGACGGCGACTCGCAGCCAGAGCGAGCTTCGCGCAGGCGAAGCTTCGGAGTCGTTGCCGCGGGTTCACCCGCCGGG
>CBIHQZ010000974.1:0-3312 GCA_966212315.1 uncultured Myxococcales bacterium | reverse complement strand
GAGACGCGCGGAAGCAGATCGAGCGAGAACCAGCGAGGACTCGAGTTGCCATCAGCGTCCGTCACGATCGCGCGAACCTCGGCGTGCCGGAAGGCATTGCCCGTACGCACGACACGACGACACGCTCGTGCAAGTCTCCTCGCAACGAGCGCGGGAAATGCGCCCTCGAGCGGCAGGTCGCGCGGATCGGAAACGGATGCCATCGCGAGGGCGGCCGCGTTCGCGAACCCGACGCGAAGGTCGGTGCCTCGGAGCACCAGAACACAGCAACTCGCGGCGTGCAGCGATCCGGCGAATGCCGGAACAATGTCGTTCGTCGAAGCGCGGACCATCGGGGTCGGTTTTCGGATGCCAACGCAGCCTCCGCGCTCGCGCCCACTGTGTACGGATGTGCCGCTGATATGACCGACCGCGGGGGTGCCGCGAAACCGTCGTGCTAGGCTGGCGTCATGGTCACGCGCGATCAGTTTCGTCAGATCGTTCGGAAAATGCAGGACGAGGGCGTTGCGCTCACGATGGCGAACCTGATGGTTCGCACCGAGCTTCCGCGAGCGACGATCGAAGACTGGCTGGACGACCTTCAACGCGGCGCCTCGTTCGCGAAACCCGAGCCGGCCGCAGCCGCTGCGAACGACACCAACGCCGCGGAACACCGCGACGGCTTGCGAGACAGAGCGAAGTCGCTGAAGTCCGAGGTGCTGTCCGAGCTGGTGAAGAAGCAGCTCGGAATGGGTACTGCCGCGGAGCGGAACAAGGGTCCGAAACGCGAACTGCGCGTGGGCGGAGTGCTCGGCCTGGTGCTTCCACCCGTCGGCCTCGCGTACTCGGCACCCTGGCCGGCAGCCGTCGCCGGCAGCGCCATCTACGTGACCCTCGCGGCCCTCGCAATGATCTTCCCGTTCCTCGGAATCCCATACGTACTGATCCCGATGCACCTCGTCGGCGGCGTCGCGGGTGCCGCGTACGCATGGCGATTCAATCGCGCGGGCAAGCGAACGCCGCTGCTGCCGAAGGGCGAAAAGCGCGACGAATAGGACCGCGCTCGCGGATCTCGATCGAATGCCGAAGAGCCCCGGTAGACAGCCCTCGCGAGTGCGGTCTATCCGTTCCGCATGACGCGCCAAGGGCTTCTCTTCGCCACGCTCGCGACCGCACTGCTTCATTGCGGCGAGTCCCGTCAGGCAACGCGATCGCCACTGCCGGCCGAGCAGACGGCGGTCGTTTCACCGACGCGCGCGACATCTGCCGATGCGCCATTCGACATCGGCCGCGTTGTACGACAGGTCCACTTCGCGTTCCGCCCCGCGTCCGATGGATGGCGCGCAGAGCACGCGACCTACGCGGTTCACGCCACCGCCGAGTCCTTCACAGTCGCTCCGTCCCGCGCCGACGAAACAGGTCACGTGATCGACGGCACGCCGATTCGGTTCGCCACGACTGCGATCAGCACGCGCGACCGTTCACTGCTCGGCGCGCACGCGCATGGCGCGGTGGAGAGCGATGGCCATCTCGCGATCGATCGCGGCGGCGCCGTCGAGTCGCTGCGCAACGAAGAGAACGGCGTCGAGCAGAGCTGGGCGTTTGCCGCTCGACCTGACGGAGACGACGACGTCGAAGTGCGCGTCGACGTGCGCGATGGCGCGTTTCTCGGTGAGACCGAACACGGTCTGCACTTCATCGATCGCGCGACCGGTCTCGGCGTTCGGTACGGGCATGCGACGTGGGTCGACGCGCATGGCACGCGAACCGAACTCGTGCCGCGATGGGATGGACGCGAGATCACGATGCGCGTCCCCGCGCGCGTCGTGGCGCAGAGCACGTTTCCCGCGGTGCTCGATCCGACGGTGAGCCCCGAGTTCGGCATGGACAATCCTGTCGTCGGCGGGAACGTCTGGCAGCAGACCGCTCCGCGCGTTGCTGCGGGCGGAAGCGCCGGGTGGCTCGTCGTGTGGCAGGACTCGCGATCGGTCTCGCCCGGAATCTGGGGAACGCGCGTGCGTCTCGATGGCACCGTCGCCGATCCGTACGGCATCGCGATCGGCACGGGCAGCGGCACGCTCGTCGCGCCGTCGGTCGCGTTCAACGGAACGAACTGGCTGGTGGCGTGGGAAAAGGACATCACCGGCCTGGAAAAGGACGTGTTCGCGGCGCGCGTGAGCAGCGCGGGCACGGTGCTCGACAGCACGCCGATCACCATCACGACGTCGGCGAACGAGCAGATGCTCCCGGCGGTTTCGTCGGACGGCAACCAGTTCTTCGTCGTGTGGCAGGACCACACCACGACGAGCAACCCGTACAACATCCGCGGCGCGTTCATCAGCCCCGCCGGTGTGCTCACGCAAAACGTCTTCGTCGGATTCAGCTCGGCGCAACAGACCAACCCCGCGGTCGCGTTCAACGGCACCGACTACTTCGTCGTATGGAAGAACGACGCATCGGGCACCGTGATCACGACCGGCACCCGTGTGAGCGCCGCCGGGGTCGTTGCGAACACGTTCGGTGACCCGTTGTCGGCTGCGGGTCCGACGCAGAACAACCCGACCATCGCGACGAACGGCGCTCAGTTCTTGGTCGCCTGGGACGAGTATCGCGGCGCGACGTCGTACGACATTCGCGGCACCCGTCTCAGCCCGGCCGGCGCGGTGCTCGACGGCAGCGGCATCGTCATCACGAATGCAACCGGTTCGCAGTCGATGCCCTCTGCATCGTGGGACGGAACGAACTGGATCCTTGCGTGGACCGATCAACGCGTGGACACCACGTACGGCGACATCTACGGCGCGCGTGTGTCCCCCGCGGGTGTCGTGGTCGATACCAGCGGCTTCGCGATCTGCACGCAGCCGCAGTTCCAGGGCTACGCATCGCTCGCGTTCAATGGCACGCAAGGGCTCGCGGCGTGGGCCGACAATCGCTTCGCGAACTATCGCGACATCTACGCCGCGCGCATCGGCAACACCGGCAACGTCATCGACACGACGAGCTTCGTGTTGTCGACGACGGCGAGCATGGAGACGTATCCGCGCCTCGCGTTCGACGGAACGAACTGGCTCGTGGTGTGGACGGATCTGCGTCGCGGGTTCGACTACGACGTCTACGGCGTTCGCGTGTCGAACTCGGGCACGGTGCTCGACCCGAGTGGCATTGCGGTGTCCGTGAACAACGGCTCGCAGTCGTATCCCGAGGTCGCGTTCAACGGCACGAACTGGTTCGTCGTGTGGCAGGACGAGCGCAACACCACCACCAATCTGCGCGACATCTACGGCGCGCGCGTCGCCTCGAACGGTACGGTGCTCGAGCCGAACGGCGTCGCGG
>CBIHQZ010000973.1:0-3313 GCA_966212315.1 uncultured Myxococcales bacterium | reverse complement strand
TCGCTTGTTGTTCAACTGCGTGCGGAGAATCTCGGTGGCGCGATCGATGTTCGCGCGCTTCTCGTCTTCGAAGGGCGGTGCGCGCTGGATCACCGGCGGGAGTTCGTCGGCTTTGGTGAGCACGCCGATGAGCGCCGGCGGCACCAGTCCCACCCGCTGCTGTCGCTCCATCAGCCACACGACGTCGGCCATGTCTTCGTCGATGCCGGCATCGACCTGCGTCGCTTTCGACGTCACCAGCACGACATCGGGCGGCTCGTTGGACAGCGCACGGCGCACTTCGTCACGACGTTCGGGGCGATCACCCGCGCGCAAACCCGGCGTGTCGAGCCAGCGCATGCGATGCGTGTCGTGCACGACGTCGATCCATCGCGGCCACGTGGTGGTGTCGGTCACCGAGCCCGTCTCGAGCACCGGCGCGCCGATGAGCGCATTGGCGAGCGATGACTTCCCCGAACCGCGACGTCCGATCGTGGCGATGCGCGGCGCGCGCCGATCGACGAGAAGCGCGCGCAACTCGCGCACGTCCTTCACCAGCATCGATGCGCCCGGAATCCGCAGCAGAACGCTTTCGAGTTCATCGAGCGTCGTCCGCGTGTCGTCGTCGTGCGAACCGGGCGCGTTCTCGGGTGAACCCATTGCGTTGGGTTATAGCGCGGTGAATCGAAAGCGGCAGCGTGTCACCGGCGACGCGGCGCAGTGACACCGCGGTGAACGGGCTCGGTGTCGGTGTCGTCGGTGTCGGTCTGCGTGTCGGGCGCGGGCTCGCGGCGGATCTCGGTGAAGCTCCCGCGAACGACCTGAATGCCGACGAAGAACAGCCCGAGCATGCCCACGACCAGAATCACCGCGCTGGCCTTGCCGCTGTTCTCTTCGCTCGCCCACGAGCGAAGCGCGATGCGCCCGGTGAACATCGCGAGTCCGAACGCGATCACGGACACGGCGATCGGCACGATCCGCGGCGCGGCGTTCGAAACGTTCTCGTTGCCTTCGAGATTGCTCCCCGACCCGGCAATGGCGGCGGCGACGATGAAGTACGTGAGCAGCGCGGTGGCGCCGCCTGCGCTGATCAATCCCCACGAAACCGGTACGAGGCGCGCGCCGATGACCATCATCGTCACGCCCGTGAGCAGCACCGCGACGCCGAATCCGCCGAGCAGGACGGACGGGAGCCCGCCGAAGGTGTTCGACGCCCAATCGAGAATGCGAAATCCATCGAGCGGCATGATGTCGCAGCACTCTCGCCCGCATCGCAGTGTGGCCGCAAGAGACCAGCGTTCCGCGCAACCCATCGGGCGTGCTGAACTCCCGCCATGAAAGCCATCGTCATCGCGCGTCCGGGCGGGCCGGAAGTCCTCGAGCAGCGTGAAGTGCCCACGCCCGAACCGGGCCCCGAGCAGGTGCGAATTCGCGTGCGTGCGACTGCACTCAATCGCGCGGACCTGCTGCAGCGAATGGGGATGTACAACGCGCCGCCGGGAGTGCCGGCCGATATCCCGGGGCTCGAGTTCATGGGGGTCGTCGATGCGCTCGGGCCGGGTAGCACGGCGTGGAAGCCCGGAGATCGCGTGTTCGGCATCGTCGGTGGTGGCGCTTATGCGGAGTACGTCGTCGCGCACGAACGAGCGATCGCGAGAGTGCCGGGTGATCTCTCGGATGCCGAAGCGGCCGCCGTTCCCGAAGCGTTCATGACCGCGCACGATGCGTTGGTCACCCTCGGCGGTTTGCGCCCCGGTGCGCGTGTGCTCGTTCACGCGGTGGGCAGTGGCGTCGGCATCGCGGCCGTTCAGATCGCGCGTGCGACGCAAGCCCGCGTGTTCGGAACCGCTCGCAGCGACGACAAGCTTTCGCGCGCGAAGGACTACGGACTCGAGCACCCGATCAGCGCGGACGACTTCGCGGCTCGGCTCGGCAAGATCGAACCGGGCGGCGTGGATGTGATCATCGATTTCGTCGGGGCCCCGTATCTCGCGGGGAACATCGCGTCGCTCGCGCCGAAGGGGCGCCTCGTCGTGGTCGGCGTGATGGGCGGACCGCGCGGCGAGATCGATCTCTCGGCGGTGCTTCGCAAGCGACTCACGATCGTCGGAACCGTCATGCGTTCGCGGCCGCTCGAAGAACGCATCGCGGTCACCGGTGCGTTCGCCCGCGAAGTCGTACCGCTGCTGTCCAACGGAACCCTCCGCGCGGTGGTCGATCGCGTGGTGCCGATGTCCGAGATTCGTGCGGCGCACGAGCAGATGGCCGCCAACGTGAACTTCGGAAAAATCGTCGTGACCTGGTGAACCCCGCGCGTGACGCGACGCGGGCTTGATTCAACGCATTGCGCGACGCGATGGCGCGACGTTCGCCGTCATCCATCGAACCAGCCCCGTGACGACCGTGCTCGACCGCATCCATCGCTCGCTCCCCGCGACGTCGTTTCCCCTGGCGCGCGCCGCGGCCGGATTGCTGGTGGCGCTCGCGGCGCCGGTGGGATGGCTCGCGCTGCGATGGGCTGCAGGCACCCCGCCGGGGCGCGAGATCGCGACGTATCCGCCGCTGTTTGCCTACATGTTCACCGCCACTGCGGCCGTCGTGGGCGCGTTCGGATACGCACTCGGTCACGTCGAAGAGCAGTTGCGCCGCGCGAACGCGCAATTGACGGAGCTGGCCCAGACCGACGAGCTCACCGGCATCGCCAATCAGCGGGTGTTCCACACGCAACTGCCGCGCGTTCTGTCCCTCGCCCGCCGTGCGCGCATTCCGCTCTCGCTGGTGATCCTCGATCTCGATCACTTCAAGAAGCTCAACGACACGCACGGGCACGCACTCGGCGACGCGGTGCTCGCGGCGGTGGGGCCGACGATTGCCGAAGGACGACGCAAAGAAGACCTCGTCGCGCGCATCGGTGGCGAAGAGTTCGCGCTGGTACTCCCGGGCGTCGACGCGCGTGCCGCGGCCGGCTTGATCCAGCGAATCCTCGCGCGGATCCGTTCGCTGCGATTCGCCGAACTCGACGGCGACGGTGTCACGGCCAGTGCGGGGCTCGCGGTCGCACGCAGCGACGATGACGCCGGGACGCTCTTCGCGCGTGCGGATCGAGCGCTGTACGCCGCGAAGCACGCCGGACGCGATCGAATGGTGCGCGCGCTCACGTAGCCCGCGCGTGACTCACATCGTGAATTGACCGTACGCCGCGCCGTTCGCGCCCGCCGTGCCCATCTCACTCCCGTTGCTCCCGCCGGCGCCACCGTCGCTCGGCATCGCGACGTGCGTCTCGACGTCGGTCGCGTTCCATTGCACCTGCACGAACAGCGCACCGACACTCGGC
>CBIHQZ010000972.1:0-3313 GCA_966212315.1 uncultured Myxococcales bacterium | reverse complement strand
AGCCCCGCGAGCGCTTCGACGCAGATGCGCATTCCGATCGCGGTCGGAATCGCACCGCCGTCGCGGCCGACCGCTCGCATGATCTGCGCGAGCGAGCCGCCCTGGACGTAGTCCATCACCAGGTACAGTTCGTCGTCGTCGCGCGCGTCGAGCGTGGCGACGACGTTCGGATGATGGATGTGCGCCGCGACCTTCGCCTCGTCGAGGAACATCTCGCGGAAACGCGGCTCTTCGCGAATGGTCTGGAAGCAGACTTTCACGGCCACCATTCGCTCGAACCCGGCCGACCCCGTCGCGCGACCGGCGTACACGATCGCCATCCCACCGCGCCCGATCGGCGTGATGAGTTCGTACCGACCGAGCCGGCGCGGAAGGATGCCGACAGCACCCAACGCGTTGGTCTGATCCGCCGAGGTCATTGCCCAGTATCTTGAATCGACAGCAGGGGTGTCGGCAACGATCGAAGCCCTGTTTCGCGGACGAGCCGGACACCGCGGCCCTGGAGCGTTCAGCGTCGAGGCGGCGCGAACGGCGGGTTCTGCTCGAGGGACGCGAGGTCTTCGGCCGCGAAGTACGCGACGACCTGATCGCGGTACTGCGGCCGGGTGTAGACCTCCGGGCGTGGATTTTCGATCGCACCGATGATCACGTCGGCGACCTCTTCGACCGGTTGTGCGCCGGGAAATCCGCGCGAGTCGATGCCACCATGCATCGCGTTCAGACCGAACTCGGTCGCCACGACGCCCGGGATCACCAGCGTTACTTCGACTCCCGGATCGCTCGCGCGCAGGTCGGTGCGGAAGTTCGCGGTCAACGCATTGAGCGCATGTTTCGACGCACTGTAGGCGCTGCGCACCGACGCAAAGGGCACGCGCCCGAGCATCGACGACACGTTGATCACGTGCCCCTGCCCGCGTTTTCGAAAGTGCGGCAGCACCGCCTGCATCCCGTAGAGCGCTGACTTCACGTTCACGAGCATCATCTCGTCGAAGTCTTCGTCGGTCAGCTGCTCGACCGTGCGGGAGATGCCGCGCCCCGCGTTGTTCACCCACACATCGATGTGTCCGAACCGCGCGATGACCTGTTCGACCGCGGACTGCACTTCCGCGCGACGCGTGACGTCGGCGGTGATCGCGAGAGCATCCCCCGACCGCGCCGCGACACTCTTCAATGCATCCGGGCGACGCGCGATGAGCGCAACTTTCGCCCCGCGCGCGCCGAGCCGTTCCGCGAGCGACGCGCCGATGCCGCTGCTCGCGCCGGTCACGACGACGACGCGTCCTTCGATTGGTTGCATGACTCAGCGTCCCCGGAGCTTCTGCACGACCCGATAGTTCGCGTAGCCCCACGCGATGATCGGGACGTACATCGCCGACAGGTTCGCGACGCCCGAACAGAAGCGCGACGAGAACGCTTCGATGCATCGCCAGCGATCGCGATAGCACCACCACGCCCCCGCGATGGCGGCGACACCCGCGGGCACGGCGGCGATGATCATCTTCATGTCGTCCTCACCCGGCAGCGGCACGGTGCAGAGCGCGAGGATGCCGAAGGCGAACGCGAACAAGGTTCCGATCTGGAATACGAACGCGAACGCGACGTAGACCATCGCGCTGTAACGGCCGCGTTGCATGCGCATGTATTCGCCCGCTGCGTCTCCGTACATCTCGACGTCACCCACCGGGCGCGCGGGTTGTTTCGCGTAGGCAGACCATGCGGGAGCGACGTCGGTGCGAAAGGGCGCAGCGCTCGAGGCGCCGAATGGTGGTGAGTAGCGGGGATCGTTCGGCGTCGGCTCCATCGGCCGATCGTACACGGCGGGATGCGCGTCGTCCGGTGGGTGGTCCCGGCGCGTTGTGAGACTCGGCCGTTCGCGTATTCTGCGCGCGATTGACGGGTTTACGCCGCGGGGGGTCCGCGATGCGTCTTCCAGAGGAGCGATTCAATGATGACGAGAAATAACGTTCGCGCTTTGACACTGGTGTTCGCGGCAGCCGCATTCGTGGGCTGTGGTGAGAGCACGACGACGGACGTGCAGGGCACCGATTCGACCAGCGGCACCGACACGAACACCGGCACGGACGTCCAGGGGACCGACACCGTTCAGGCTACCGACACGGGCTCGACCGGCACGCCGCTCAATGGCTGCGCGACGTTCATGGATCTCACCGCCGCCGGGGCGAATCGCGCGATCGGCTTCGCCGGCACTGCGTACACGCCGAACTGCATCACCATCGCCGTCGGCCAGTCCGTCACGTTCAGCGGCGACTTCACGATGCATCCGCTCGCTCCCGGCCGCGCACCGAGCCGCCCGGCGACCGACGGCGCGAGCAGCGAGAGCACGCCGATCACCGCGACTCCGACGGGCACGTCGGCGATGTTCACGTTCGCGGCCGCTGGCGACTACGGCTTCTACTGCCAGATCCACGAGTCGCTCGGCATGTACGGCGTGATCCGCGTGCAGTAGCACGCGCGCGTACGTCACCCGATCACGGGCCATCGCCGCTCGTCGTAGAGCCGCGCGGTGGCCTCGCGCATCTTCAGCACGACTTCCTGGAACACTCGCTCGATCACGTACGGATCTTCGGCATCCGCGGCGGTGAGCGTGCGTCCGACGACCTTCGATGGATCGATCGGCTCGAGCACTTCGTTCACGATCTTCGACGGCAGCGGAAACTGCGGCAGGAACGGCACGAACCAGATGCCCCACGGAAGCCCGGCGAGGACCGGGAGCACATCGCCGGAACGCACGAACTTCGGAATGCCGAGCGCGCGTGCGAGCCAGTGTCCGCCGGTGAGCACGAAGACGGTTTCGTGCGCGCCCGCGGAAGCAACCGGGACGATGGGCACGCCGGCGCGAATCGCCGCCGTAACGAAACCGCGTCGCCCACCGAGATCGATGTCACGCCGCGCCCAGAACGACCGGAACGATTCGCGCGCAGCGCCGGGGAAGATCAGCACCGGCTTTCGTTCCGCGAGCGCGGCCTCGAGATTCTGCCGGTCGGCGCGAATGAGCCCCGATTCGTTCAACAGCTTCGTGAATGCCGGGACGAAGCCGTGCAGCAGATCGTGAGTGAGCACGTAGAAGGTCCGGTCGAAACCGAAGTGCTCGTACCAGTGCACGCCGAAGCAGATGCCGTTGATCGGCAGAACGCCGCCATCGTGCGAGGTCACCATCACGGACGGACCGTCGGGCACGCGATCGAGCCGTCGGGTCTCGCTGCGGAAGTACTTGTTCACGATTGGACCGAGGATCCGCGCGGAACGACGTACGACTTCGGGAAGAATCGCGGGAAGGCTCACCGGCCGCCGA
>CBIHQZ010000971.1:0-3318 GCA_966212315.1 uncultured Myxococcales bacterium | reverse complement strand
GGGCGGGGGCCGGGCGGGGGGCGGGCGCCGCGGCGACGGGCGCCAGGATCTCTTCGCTGTCCATCTCGAGTTCGATGTCGGGTTCCGGCGCATTGTTCGGCGCGGGGCGCGCGGCCGAGAGCGGCGGCATGCCAGGCGGGGCCGCGGGCATCGGCGGCTTCGCGGCGGGCATGCCCGGCGGCGCGGCGGGCATCGGCGGCTTCGCGGCCAGACCGGGAGGCGCACCGAACGACGACGGCGCAGGCGCGGCTGCGGGACGCGCTGCGGGGGCAGGGGCGGCAGCGGTCGCGGCAGGCGCACCGGCCGAGACACCGAGAATGGCCTTCACCTTGTCGATCGCGGCCTGCGTGTCGAACGGCTTCACGAGCGAACCGTCGGACCCCGAGTCGCGCGCGCGTGCTTCGTCGAGCGGGTTCTGCTCGGAGTACAGCATCAGAATCGGAAAGCCGCCGCCCTCGCTCTTCAGCGTGCGGCAGACGTCGTAGCCGCTCGTCGATCCGAGCGAGACATCGACGATCGCAGCGGCAGGCCGCACTTCGCGGACGCGCGCGAGCAACGAATCGCCACCGTCGTGCGTGATGACGGAGATGTCTTCCCCAGCGAAGGTCAGTTCGAAGACCTTGCGCATCGTGGTGCTGTCATCCACCACGAGCAGAGTTTTGGCCACGGTGTCGCCTCCGGGTGTGAGCCCTGCGCGACGACGAATGCGAAAAGCACTCGATCGCGCGCTGATCGTTTTGTACGGGACGGGCGCGATGCGAGTCAACAAAGGCGCGGAGGAGCGGGCGGATCGTCCGGCCGGCGAGGATCACGCGTGACGCAGGAATTGCTCGAGCGTCACGCCGGTCACCCGCTCCGAGCGGAACGGCGTGCCGCAGACGACGGTGAGTTCGCCTTTGGGAAAGGTCTTCCGAAACCACCCGAACTCGAGCGGCGACGCCTTGCCGCGTTTGACTTCGACGAACTCCTCGCGCCCGAGCACGAAGTCGATCTCGTGTTCGCTCGCGGCCCAGTGCGGAATGCGTTCGGGTTCGGGTTCGCCGCGAAGCGCTGCCCGCCGGAACAGCTCCTGACTCACCGCCCACTCGTGCCAGGCGCCCTGTCGCGCCGGGGTCATCATCATGAATTCCTCGGCGGATGACGGTGACTCGGGTGCGAACACCGAAGCCACCAGGAGGTTCAGGAACGGGAACTTCGCGGGCTTTCGCGGAACCTCGACGCGTTTGCTAGCGTCCCACGCCGGCGACGTGCCGACGCACAGCAAGTCCGAGAGAAAATCGATCCAGCCCGCCGCGATCGAGTTGTTCGCGAGACCGGCGTCGCGCGCGAGACTCGTCTGACCGACCGGCGTCCCCGCATGGCGGTGCAACTGTTCCATCACCGCAACCAGCGATCGTCTCGGCCGCCCCGCGCGCGCGCATTCGCCGAGCACCCAGTCGCGAACCGTCTCGCTCACCCACGTCGGAATGCGCCCCGTGCGAATGAGTTCGACGCAGGCGCTCGGCGATCCGCCCGAGATGATGTAGGCCGAAAGGGCCGCGTCGCCGAGTGCGTTTCCGCCCGCGCGCATGAACTCCGCGAACGAGATCGGAAGGAACACGAACGTGGTTCGTTCGAGCCGTCCCTTGCGGCCCGGAAGTCGCTCGGTGCCGTGACGCAGATCGGCGGCGCGCGAGCCTGTGGTGACCACGAGTACGTTTCGCAACGTGCCGCGATCGAGCACCCGTTTCAGGCCGCGAACCCAGTCGGGAACGGCGGTGATCTCGTCGATGAAAAGTCTCCGTACCGCGCGTTTCGGGTCCAACGCGCCGGCGAGGCGCACCAGTTCATCGGCGAGGTGGTCGCCGTCGCGAAGATGATCGCCGTCGAGAAACGCCGCCGTGCCGGGGCCGAATTCGCGGACGGTGTCCCGCATGGCCTGCTCGAGCCATGTCGACTTTCCGTACTGCCGCGCGCCACGAATGATCAGCACTCCGGGCTCGGTGGGAAGGGCATCGAGCCCGAACTCCACGCGGAAGATCACGGGCGAGTCCTTCAGCGTTTCCAGCCGGGGGAATAGTCCAGGCTGGTCGATGTCGCCGCTGAGAAGCGCTGCGTTGACTTGCTCAACGTTCATGACGTTGAGGCTATCAACGTTCTGGACGTTGAGCCAATGCCGAGTACTACCGGTGCTCAACGTTCGGGACGTTGACTATCCCAACGTTCAGGACGTTGAGGTATCGAGACACCGCTCGAAATGGCCCGAAACATCCACGAAACCGCGGTAACGCAGCACTCGAGCCGGAGCGCGCTCAGAGCGTCCGGATCTCCGTGTGCTCGCCGAACACCCTTCGCATCGCGTCCGAGATCTCGCCCACGGTCGCCCGCGCTTCTACCGCGTTCAGCACCGCCGGCATCACGTTCTCACCGGCGCGCGCGCGCCGCTCGACGTCGGCCACTGCGGCCTCGGCCGCCTTGTGATCACGACTCGCTCGCGTCGCCTGCACGCGCGCCGCCTGCTCGCGCTCCTGCGCCGCGTCGATCTTCATCACCGGCACGCCGCCCTCTTGCTCGCTGCGATGCACGTTCACACCGACGATCGGACGGTCGCGCTTCTCGATCTGCATCGAGTACCGGAACGACGACTCCTGGATCTCGCGCTGTACGTAGCCATTCTCGATCGCGGCCAGCATCCCGCCGAACTCGTCGACCTTCGCGAGGTACGTTCGCGCACCGTCGTAGATCTGCTTCGTGAGGGTCTCGACCGCATAGCTCCCGCCGAGCGCGTCGACGAAATCCGCCACGCCCGACTCTGCCGCGATGATCTGCTGCGTCCGCAACGCGATCGTCGCGCTCTGCTCGGTCGGAAGTCCGAGCGCCTCGTCGAAGCTGTTGGTGTGAAGCGACTGGCATCCGCCGAGCACCGCGGCCATCGCCTGGATGGTCACTCGCACGATGTTGTTGAGCGGCTGCTGCGCCTGCAGCGTGGCGCCCGCCGTCTGCACGTGGAACTTCAGCGCGCGCGCGCGATCGTTCGTCACGCCGAAGCGCTCGCCCATGATGTCCGACCAGAGCTTTCGCGCCGCGCGGAACTTGGCGATCTCTTCGAGAAGATTGTTGTGCACGTTGAAGAAGAACGAGAGCTGCCCCGCGAATCGCTCGACATCGAGGCCCGCTGTTTTCGCGGTCTCCACGTAGGCGATGCCATCGGCGAGGGTAAACGCCACTTCCTGGATCGCGTCGCAACCCGCTTCGCGCATGTGGTAGCCGGACACCGAGATCACGTTCCACTTCGGGGTGACGTTGGCGGCCCACGAAAAGATGTCGCCCGTGATCTTC
>CBIHQZ010000970.1:0-3322 GCA_966212315.1 uncultured Myxococcales bacterium | reverse complement strand
TTTCGATGCGTTCCGCGAAACGTTCGAACTGAAGCTTCTCTACGGCCTCGTGCGCGAACTGCAGGAACCGCTCGCGAACTTCGGACGCGACATGAAGACCGACTTCCGAAAGAAGACGCGCGAGTTCATGAGCGATCCGCAGATCCTCTCGGAGATCTGCGAAGTGCTGTCCGACGGCTGTTACGACTACCTGTACGGCGAAGGCTTCCTCGACCTCCCGGACGACTGGCGCGAACGACTTTCGCGCGAAGAAGCGCGCAAATAGCCGCCTCCCTCCGTTCGCCGATCCGCCACACTTGCGACATCCAACCGCATCGGGCTAGTGAACCTCGTCGACGGCGCGCGATGTGATCGACGCGCGCCTCGCTTTACGCACGTTCGAACCGATCGATCGCACGAGAGAGAACCATGCACACGAACACTCGCTGGCTGATCGCCGGAGCCTTGATTTCGACCGTCGCCGCCTGTAGCCCCCCGACAAGCTTCGTCGACTCGGGCAGCGATGCGCGCGCCGACGTGACCGGAAGCGAAACCGGCACCGACGTCGTGACCACCATGGACGCGGGCACCGACGCACATCCCGACAGCGGCACCGACGTTTCGACGATGGACGTAACGGCGACGGACAGCGGCACCGACGTCACCGGGTCGGACACGAGCATCGTGGATGTCGTCCCCGTCGATGTCGTCGATGTCGTTCCCGTCGATGCCGGCGGTGACGCGAGCACGAGCGACGCCATGCCCTCCGGCCTCTGCGACGGCGCGATCAACCTGAACACCGCCGGTACCGTGTCGGGCTCGACGACGTCGTACAGCGGCAGCAACGCGTCGGCGCCGATGATGGCTGCGCTACTCCCGACCGATTGCACCACCGAAACGGGCAGGCAGATCGTTCACACGTACACGACCACTGCCCGCGGCGCGTTGCGCATCAGCACCGTCGACTCGGCAACGTCGTTCGACACCGTCGCACTGGCCGTCGATGGCTGCAGCACGACCGCGGCGGCGCTCGGTTGCAACGACGATTCCGCTTCCACCAAGACGGGCGAGTCCGAATTCACGACCGGCATCCTTCCCGCGGGCACTACCGTGGTCATCCTCGTCGGCGGGTACGACAGCACCGCGCCCGACACCGGCAGCTACGCGCTTCACGTGACACAGATCGCCGAAGTCGCAGTCGGCGGCACATGCGACCCCACCCAAGCGATGAACCGTTGCGTCGCTGGTTCGTCGTGCACCACCGGCACTGCTGGCAGCACGTGCACGCTCCTCCCCTACGTCGAGTCGACCACCGCCGCGATGTGTGACGATCTCTCGCTCACCGGCGTCGCGGATCCCGATGCAACCGGCGACGACAGCACGTCGCAGACTCCGCTCGCGCTGCCGTCCGCGTTTGCGTTCACGTACTTCGGCACAGCCGTCGATCACTACAGCGTGGCCACCAACGGCTACCTCCAGCTCTGGACCGGCGCGACCGGAACACCGAGCGCCGTCTACGCGAACGATCCGATCCCGACCTCCGCGCTTACGAACTTCGTGGCGCCGCTGTGGGACGACCTCGACGTCAACGCCCCCGCATCGGTACGGACGGCGACTTTCGGCACGGCTCCGACGCGGCGCTTCGTGACGGAATGGAACAACGCCGCGTTCCACGGCGACTCGATGTCGGTCCTTCGCTTCCAGGCGAAGCTCTTCGAGACCACCAACGTGATCGAGTTCCACTACTGCACGCTGACGCCGAGCGACGACACCCGCGCAAGCGGGGACAGCGCGACGGTCGGCATCGAGAACACGGCCGGCGACGTGGGCGTTCAGCATTCGAACGACACGGCCGCAAGCATCAGCACCGCGACCGCTATTCGATTCACACCGCGCTGAAGCATCGGTCGGCGCGTCTCTTCGTCGGTGCACGACGATCACGCGCCGACCTTCACACCGCCTTCGCGTACGCCACCAGATCCCCGTTCCCGTCGATTCGTGCGTCGAGCATGTACTGCTTGCCGCCGTACGTGATCTTCCCGGTCGTCTTGTCGATCGTTCCACCATGGATCACGTCGAACGTCGCCGTGGGGATCTTCGCCGGCGGGCATCCGTTCGAGTTCGCATCGGTCCGCAGCGCCCACGCGACGCGACCCGTCGTATTGCTCTTCGCGAGGTACAGATAGTTCAGTCCGTTGCTCGCGTCCTTGATCGCTTGCGCCGATGCATCGTGGCCGTAAGTGACTGCCCAGTTGTGAGCATTGTCGAAGTCGACGGCAGCGTTCGAAACCACATCCCAGTCGGGCGGCGGCGGCTCTGGCGGCGTTGATGGCATGTAAGAAATACGCTCCGAGCGCGCTCGCTTCGTCGCCCATCCAGCGGACGATCGTGGTGCGCGCCCTTTGCTGAATAGGCTTCGCGCTGAGAGCGGTCATCGTCCCCCGGGGGGCGATGCGTTCAGTTTGTCTCGCCGTCCGAGCCCTCGGCCGCAACGACCGAAGACGTCGTCGCGAATGCTTCGCGCGCTTCCGATCCATGCTCGCGCGCCATGGCCGCATCGTGCAGCGAGGACGCCAGCGTGAGCGCATCGACCGCCGCCGCGAGCGGAACGTCCTGCACGGTCGACAGCACCATGAACGTCAGGGGCGAAAGGATCCGCTCGCGCCGAATCACGTCGGTCTGCTGTGAAAGTGCGTCCCAGCGAACGGGCCAGTCGCGACCGTGCCGCTGCGCGGCGTTGGCGAGCATCGCGAGTGCGTGCTGCAACACCGCGCGTGCATCATGCGGGTGAAGCGTGCCCGTCACCGCCGCGATCAGGTTCATCGTTTCCGAGAGTCGTCGATCGGAGAGCGCGATTCGATCGGCATCCCGCAGGCGGTCACCGCGTTCGGCCAGTTCGACGAGATAGCGGCCTGGCGGTGCGATCTCTACGCCATCCGCCGTCGATTCCGCGATGCGACGCGCGTCGAGAAGTCTCGCGTGCGCGCGCTCCATCGAGCCGAGTCGACGCAGGCGGGTGAGTCGTCCTGCGATGCGCAGCGACCAGAAGCGGCGTGCGCTGCGCGAGAAGAGCGCCGAGTAGAGACCGATGCACAGCAGATACGCGCCGAGATTCAGTGCAGCGTGCGCTCGAATGGCACCCGCCACACCCCAGACCATCGGCACCGCAACGCCCAACGATCCCTCCACGAGAAACGCGAGCAGTGCGAGCGAGGCGACAGCATCGTCTTCGTCCTTCGGTTCGAACAGCACGCGCGCGATCCGCGGCACCACGCCGACCCACTCGAGAAACGCGAGTGCGGCTGTCTCGACCGCGAACACGTTTGCGCTCGAGAACGTCATC
>CBIHQZ010000969.1:0-3323 GCA_966212315.1 uncultured Myxococcales bacterium | reverse complement strand
CACGCCGATGTATTCGAGCCCGGCCTCAAGTACGTCGGCACGTGGGTGCTGCGGGGGCTCGTGATCCTGATGGGAATGCGGGTCTCGACGACCGACATGCCCGTCGGCAGCGGGCTCCTCATCGTCGGCGTGCTTTCGGTGACCGTCACGGGGAGTTTCTTCGTCGCGCACATCGTCGGCGCGGTCCTGAGCGTTCCGCGTGCGCTCACTGATCTCGTCGCGGGCGGCACGATGATCTGCGGCGCATCGGCGGTGAACGCGATCGCGCCCGGTGTCGGTGCGCGCCGCGAAGAGCAGGCGATCGCGATCACGAGCCTCTTCGCGTTCAGCATCGTGGCGATCGTGATCTTTCCGATCCTCGCGAGGATCATCGGGCTGGACAACGGCCACGCGGGTCTGTGGAGCGGCCTCGCCGTCAACGACTTCTCGAGCGCGATCGCGACCGGTCGAGCGATCGGGTCTCCCGCTGAAGTCACCGCGACGATGGCCAAGTCGGCGCGGGTCTTGCTGCTGGGCCCCGCGGCCATCGGCTTCCGACTGTTGCGAGGCTCGGCGCGCGGAGGTGGTCCCGCGGCGCAGGCGAACTCGAGCACGGCGCTGTTCCCCGGCTACCTTCGCGGCTTCGTGGCCCTCGCGCTTCTGCGGAACGCCGGCGACGGATTGTGGGGTTCGGGAACGTTCCTCTGGGCGGTCGCGTGCGGTGTCGACGCGAAGCTCGCGGAGTTCCTGGTCGTGATGGTCTCGGCTGCGATCGGCATGCAACTCGATCTGCGCAAGTTCCTCAGCGTCGGCCTTCGCGCGTTCGCGGTCAGCGCTGCAACGTGGATGTGGACCGCCGGGATGAGCGCGATTCTGCTGTTGTGCGACGTCCATGGTTCGCATCGCACGGCGCTCGCGACGGGAGCGGGCGCACTTCTCCTCGCGGGACTCGCCTATGCGACCGTAGCGCGCCGACGCGAATCCGACACCGCGCGCGAAGAGGCTCGCGTGGACGTCACGGCCGCCGCGCTTTCGCCACGCACCGACCCTTTCCACGTGGCGACCGTGGCGATCGTCGCACTCACGATCGGTGCGTACGCTTACACGGCGTACTCGCGGTGGCGCCGCGAGCATCACGCGAACGACGTCCCCGCGATCCGCGAGCCACTGTCACCGCGAGCCCAGGCGCTGCGATCGACTGTCTACGACCCTCGCTGCCCGCCCGGAATGGCTTTCATCGATGCCGGGCGATTCATGATGGGTTCGAATGATCACTTCAATCCGGACGAGCTGCCCATTCACTCGGTAGACGTTCGCTCGTTCTGTTACGACGTCACGGAAGTCACCGTGCACGAGTACCTCGCGTGCATCGATGCCGGAGACTGCTCCGCCGTGAACAATACCGCTCGCTGGCCCGATCTCTCCGAGTCGGATGCGTCGCAGTGGGACGGGTACTGCAATGCGAACCGCCGCGGCTTCGCGGATCATCCGATCAACTGCGTCACGTGGGATCAGGCGGATCGGTACTGTCGCGCGCATGGCCAGCGGCTCCCCTCGGAAGACGAATGGGAGTACGTGGCACGCGGTGGATCCGAACAGCGGCGTTTCACCTGGGGATCACAGCTGCCGGAAGGCGATCTTTCGAACCTCTGCGACGAAGGCTGCGCCCGAACCGTGCTCACTCGGATTCGTCAGTGGGCCCCGCTCTTCCGCGGCATGCGCGATCCGTGGCCGGCGACGGCGCCGATCGGGAGTTTTCCTCGCGGGGCAGGCCGCTGGGGAATTCTCGACCAGACTGGAAACGTGACCGAATGGACATCGAGCTTCTACTGCCCTTACCCGGACACGCACTGTCTCGGCGGCGATCGCGTCGCACGCGGCAACGGGTATCTCGCGAACCTGCTCTTGAAGGTGCGCGCGGCGCGGCGAAATCACGACGTGCCCTGGCACCGTAGTCCCGACGCTGGATTTCGATGCGCGGGCCCGGTGCACTGATCGGAACATCGGGCAGCGCAGTCGGTCCGCTTCGCCGGCGCGCTCGTTCCGCCGCGCAGTAGACTCGCCGAACCGTTCGCCTGCTGCGGCTCGTATCGTCACACGAACAATCGATGCGCAATCTTCCTCGCGGTCAGCTCTACTTCGATTCGATCGGCGCAGTGCTCGATGCGATCGCGATGGCTCGCCCCGGTCGGCCGCGGGGCGAGATCGTGGCGCGGTTCGAGCGAGCGTTTGCCGCGGCGGTCGGTGCTCCGTACGCGGTCGCGCTCCCTCATGCGCGGGTCGCGTTGCGACACCTCCTCGAGATCCTCGCGTACCCGGCCGGCAGCGAAGTGTTGATGAGCCCGGTGACGATTCCCGAGATCGTCGCGGTGATCATCGAGCGAGGACTCCGTCCTGTGTTCGCCGACCTCGGCGAGCGAACATGCAACGTCGACTGCGACGACCTGGAGCGAAAGGTCACCCTGAGAACGAAGGTGATTCTCGTGACGCATCTCTGCGGGATCCCGTCGGAGATGGAGCGCATCCGCGCGATCGCGACGCAGCACTCGCTCGACGTGATCGAGGATTGCTCGCAAGTCCCGGGCGCTACCCACGCGGGCCGACCATTGGGCACGTGGGGTCTCGCGGGCATTTTCAGTCTCACGCCGCTCAAGCCGATCTCGACACTCCACGGCGGGATGGCGGTCACGACGGATCGGCACCTCGCTGCGGCGCTCGAGCGTCTCGCCACGAAGCGCTCGATCGAGCCTTCGCCGGCGCGAATCGCGAACTGGCTCGCGCGCGACATCCTGCTCGATTCGATCACGCGCCCCGCGGTCTACGACGCGTTCACCCATCACATCGTGCGGTACTTCGAGTCGTTCGATCCCGGCGTCGTGCGTGAGTTCGGCCGAGGGAATTTCTTCTCCGATCCCGCCCGCAGGCACGGCGTCGTCCGACTCGGCGAGATGCCTTCGTGGCGCTTCGCGGCCTACACCGACTTTCAAGCGCTCGGCGGATTGCGTGCGGTGCGACATCTCGAACGCGACAATGCTCGGCGGCGAGCGCTTGCACTGCGTCTCCTCGAAGCGCTGCGAGACCGTGGCGTCGGCGGGCTCGTCCAGCTGCGGGTCGATCCGAACGAGTGCACGTTCTGGCGCTTCCCGCTCTGGATCGGCCGTCGTCCCGACGAGCGGCCCTTCGCTCGGCGTGAGTCACTGCGTCGTCATCTGCGCGCGCGTGGCATCGATTCGTCGCCGACCAATCTGGAGTGCTGCAGTGGCGTCGAGGCGTTCGCCGAATTCGCGGCAGAGACGCCGGAGGCGCGTCGCTTCGTCGACGACATGATCTTCTTGCCGATGCAC
>CBIHQZ010000968.1:0-3324 GCA_966212315.1 uncultured Myxococcales bacterium | reverse complement strand
GACGAGGTGGAGCGATTCCTTCGGGACGACGTCGATGTCCGCCGCCGCCACGATGCGCGTCCCGCGGCGAAACACGGGTGACCGATGCGGGGGGCGATGAAGACGCGGTTCGCAATCGCGGGATGCCTGCTCACGGTGACGTTTGCATCCGCGACGCTCGCGCAGAGTGAAGCCGGTGATCTTCGCGCACGCGCCCCGGGCAGCGCCTTCGCGTTCGTCGGCGGCGCGCAGGAGCGGGCCACCGTCGATGCGGCGATCGAGCGATCGATCCAGCACATGAACTTCATCGCCCGTCCGATCGCGCGCGCACGCCTCGTCGCGCGCACCCGCGTCTACGACACCATCGCGATGAACTTCCCCGCGGGTCAGATCGAAGTGCGTTGCACGGGCCGCCCGGTGTTCCGCTCACCGGATGACGGCGCCAGCGTTTCGTGGCGAGGTCCCGACGGCGAGACCTATCGACTCGCGCAACGACTCCAAGGCGACGCTGTCGTGCAGGAGGTCGGCAACAACGACGGGCTTCGTCGAAACACGTTCCGCGTCTCGCCCGACGGACACGCACTCTACCTTCGCGTCGTCATCACGAGCGCGCGCCTGCCCGCGCCGATTGAATTCGCGCTGACGTACCGACGTTGAAGACGATGCGTGATCCGCGGGTCTCGCCACGACCGCGCTAGCCGTTGCCTCGCGTTCACGGTCCGCGCGACAACCCCGCGAGAATCCGTCGCGGCGGGTGAGCACGCGCCTTGCTGAAGCGATCGCGGCGCCACGGCGCTGGAGGTCCGCGATGATTACTTCTCGCCTCGCACGTCGATCGATGCTCTTCGTCGGAGCTGCTTTCCTCTTCGCTTCGAACGCATTCTCGCAGTCCGCGCCGCCTTCCCAGCCACCGGCCGCGCCGCCGAGCGATGCCCCCGCCGCGCAGCAGGCGCCGACCGCCCCGCCCGCGGAAGCGCCGGTCGATCTCGACGAGAGCGATGCAGACGATGCCGCTCCCGCGACGGCGCCCGTCGAACCCGCGACGGTTGCGACTACCGCCCCGGCGCAGCCCGGCGCGACGACGACCGCCGCGCCGACCGTCACCACCACGACGACTCCATCCGGCGCGACCCAGATCCACATCGTGCTCTACGGTCCGAACGCCCCGACCGCGACCGCGCCGACCGTCGCTGCCGCCACGACGAACAAGCCGAACATGCCCCTTGCAGCCCCGATGCAGCAACCCGCCGCGACCGCGTTCGCGCCCTCCACCGGTGCGTTCTATGGCGAACCTGGCACCGGCTACTACGCCCCCATCGCTCCCATCAGTTCGCCTCACGCGGGGTACTACGCGGCCGCGCCCCGTTACATTGTCCTAGGATATCGCGGGTTTGGCTGGCGCCACCGTCGATAACTGGACCCGTTCGCCGTCGCTGCGCTACACCCCCAAGGTCGTGAAATCGATTTTGCAAAACAGGACATCTTGGTAGCGTTCGGATCCTGAGTCCCGCTCGAAGCGCGCGCCAACGCATCGAGCGGATCTCGAAAGGATCCTTCGATGATTCGTCGCTTCCATCTCGCGACCGTTGTCGCTGCGCTCGCAGCAATCGTCTGCGCTTCGCCGGCGTACGCGATCGTCAACCAGGTCGACGGAACGATCGTTCCGGTTACCGGCAACCTTCAGAGCTGCCTGGACAAGGCGACGAACCAGGCACCGGTACCCGGCGAAGGTCCCGGTTTGATGGACGCGGTGCGCGACGCGGCGATCCGCCCGCAGACGTTCCTTCCCGATGGACGCACGGGTGATCCGACCCGCTACGTGACGTTCTACGACGTCGGCGAAGGCGGCGGATATCGCAACCGCTTCGGCTGGTACCACGTCGGCGACTCACCGTTCGACTCGACGAAGCGACACGAACTCTTCGACTGCCGCACGCCCGCAGCGTCGTGTGCCTGTCCCTGCAACGGCGGCGCGCGCACGGCGAACGGACCGACGAACACCTGCACGACGTGGATGAACGCCAACATCGTGCGCGTCGACTTCGCGTGCCTCGCAGCGCTGCCGATGGCGAACGCGGCCCGCTGGGACGGCCGCCCGATTGCGTTCTACATGATGACGCCCGAACTGCTCGCGGGCGGCTCTTCCGCGAACTCGTGCGCACCCGTCGCGTCCGCGGCGAATCGCGTCTACTCGACCGACAACACGGTCAACGACGACGGCGACTACGTTCACTTCCTCATCTACAACTCGGCTCGCTACCCCCGCAGTTACTACTTCGGCTGGGAAGATCTCTTCCGCGGTGGCGACAACGACTTCGAAGACCTTCTCGTTCGCGCAAACGGCCTCGTCCCGTCGTGCAATCCATCGCCGGAAACCTGCGACGGCGTCGACAACAACTGTGACGGCCGCATCGACGAAAGCGTGACGCAGCCGTGCTCGACCGCGTGTGGCGCCGGTACGCAAGCATGCATGGGCGTCGACGCGATGAGCCGCCCGATCTGGGGCGCGTGCAGCGCGCGAGTTCCGTCGGCCGAGACGTGTGACGGCATCGACAACAATTGCAACGGCAGCGTCGACGAGGGGATCACGCAGCCGTGCGCGGACACGACCTACCCCGTCGGGAATCCCTGCCGCAACGGCACGCAGTACTGCACGAACGGCGCGTTCGGCGCGTGCGTGACGCCGCCGCCGCAGACGGAGATCTGCGACAACATCGACAACAACTGCAACGGCAGCATCGACGAGAATCTCGGAAGCACCACGTGCGGCACCGGCGCTTGTCGGCGCACCGTCGCGAACTGCAACAGCGGCACGCCGCAGACCTGCACACCGGGCGCGGCCGGCACCGAGACTTGCAACGGCATCGACGACAACTGTAACGGCAGTATCGACGAAGGCGTCACGCAGGCGTGCTCGACGACGTGCGGCGCAGGCACGCAAGCATGTCAGGGCGTCGACGCGATGAACCGTCCGATCTGGGGCATGTGCAGCGCGCGCGTACCCGCGACCGAAGTGTGCGACGGCATCGACAACGACTGCGACGGAATGATCGACGAAGGGCTCGGCACCTCGACGTGCGGCGTCGGCCAGTGCGCGCGGACGATCAACAACTGCGTCGGCGGCGCCACGCAGACGTGCACCCCGGGCGCGCCGGTCGCGGAGACCTGCAACAACCTGGACGACAACTGCAACGGCGCGATCGACGAAGGCGTGCCGACGATGGTGTGTTCGACCGCGTGCGGCCCGGGTACGCGCTCGTGCAGCGCCGGCGCGTTCGGCGCGTGCGTCGCGCGCACCGCGAGTCCCGTGGTCTGTGACGGGATCGACAACGACTGCAACGGCAT
>CBIHQZ010000967.1:0-3328 GCA_966212315.1 uncultured Myxococcales bacterium | reverse complement strand
CCACGCCCGCGCGACGCGACTCAGCGCGGATCCTCGGGCGGGTCGCGTTCGTCGCCGAGCGCCCGTTGCATCCACGCGACGTCGTGCCACGCGCCGTGCTTCCAGCCGATGCGTCGATAGGTGCCGCACGCCTCGAATCCCATCGCGCGATGGAGTCCGACGCTCGCGTCGTTCGGCAGCGTCATCCCCGCGACCGCGGTGCGATATCCGCGCGCGGCGAGGCGCGCGAGAAGCGCTTCGTAGAGTGCGCGTCCTCCGCCACGGCCGCGGTGATCCATCGCGAGGTACACGCTCACTTCGCACGACCACCGATACGCGGCCCTCGCCTTGAACGCGCCGCCGTATGCATACCCCGCGACGCGACCGCCGGCCTCGAGCACGAGGAACGCGTGGTCCTTGGCAGCGAATGCGATGCGCTCGGCCATCGCGGATGCCGTCGGTGCTTCGACCTCGAAGGTGATCGCGGTGTCGCGAACGTACGGCGCGTAAATGCCTGCACAGGCTTGGGCGTCGTGCATGGTGGCATCGCGGACGATGTGCTCGTGTTTCACGGCGCGCTCGCTACGGCAGATCGCATCGACCCGCGTACGTACGAATCTCTCGCGCAGCGCCTCGACCCGCGAGCGCCGCGACGACGAAGCGTCCCTGGCGCGCGATGACCCGCGCATCGGAAGCGCCCTCGGCCGACTCGATGCGCATCGCATCGCCGAGCGGCGCGAGATCGGCGCCGTAGTGACGCACGAACACGTTCTGCGCGGGCCGTCCGTTTCGATTCGCGCGCAACGGTCCGCGCGACCACGCGACGAGCCAGGTGCCGTCGTCGAGCGCGGTCACCGACGGCGCGAACTCGTCCTGCTCGACATCGGCCGCGTTCACTTCGGCGGACGTCGTCGCGAGCCGAGCAGGCGCATCGGACCCCGGCGCCGCGCCCGGTGCGAAGTGGCGCACGTGAAGTGCGTAGCGATTCGATCCCGGTGCCGCAGGCGTGCGTCCTCGACCGGGTGTCGCGTCGCTCGCGCGATCGGCCCACACCATCAACACCTCGCGACCGTTCGTCGCGAGACGCGCGACACCGGGCGTGCCGCCGAGTGTCGCCACGCGAGCCGTGGGACCGCGCGCGTGGAACGCGGCGTCGAGCCAGGTGAGATAGAGCCCGTGACCGTCGCGGAACGTGAGTGCGTAACCGCCCCCCGGCGCGGCGATCAGTTGCGGTTCGAACGCCGCGGTGTAGCGCCGGAGGAAGACGCGCGTCTCACCCTCGGCTTCTTCGCGCTCGGCGCCGCTGTTCCCGACTTCGAGCAGGTGGGTCGCGGCCGGCGCGGCCCCGCGCGCGATCGGTCCGCGCGAGACGTGCAGCGACACGTGGTAGTCGACGCCCTCGCGACTCGACTGCAGCATGATCGTCACGACGACAGGCTCTCCGCCGATCGGCATGGTGTGACACGCGGCGAAGTCACTGTTGTTGCCGTTCATGTCCGCGTTCGGATCGACGCTGGTCACGAGGTCCGCGATCGATCCGCACTGCAACACGAGTTCGTGACGCCCCTCGTTGGGGATGTCGATTCGTCGATCGACCTGCAGCGTCGTTCGCCCGTCGGTGGTGACGAACGGCACGACGTGAAAGATCGCGGCCGTCGTCCCCGGTGCGTTGTGCGTCCATCGCTGCAGCTCGCGCGGGAGCGCAGGCAGCGTCGGTTCGATGCGGGCACCGGGCGCGCCGTCGAGCCCGATCGCGACGCCGGCCGGCGCGGGGTGTGCGCCCGGCACTGCCCATCCGAGCGCGAGTGCATTTCCCGCGGCGGCGAGTGTGAGCCCGGTGTCGAGCGCTGCGCGTGGCGCGATGGTGTGTGGCTCGCCTTCGAGTGCGCAGCGATGCGGCGCGGCGGGAGCAGCCTGCGCCTCGCGAACAAGCAGTGGTGTTACGCGTGATGGCTCGGGTCGCACGACTGCGAATGCGGGGACACCATCGTTCGCGAATCGATCGCATGCGGCCATGGCGAGGCTCGAGAGCCAGATGCATCCAGCAGAGAGGGTGATCGATCGGGCGTTCATGGTTCCAGCGCTCCTTGTGCAATGCGTGTCGTGACGAGTGCCTCGTCGAGTGATTCGGACGCGGTGTGCGCGGCGTCGACGCGACGGTAGTCGAGCGCCCAGTGAACGCTCCCGCGCGTCTCGGCGTTCGATGCGAGCCGGAGTTCGACGACGATCGGCGCGTGCGCAGAGGGCCCGGGCGCGGGGATGCGATCGTCGATGCACGCGCGCCGGATCTGATGCGAACGGCCGCGATCGTCGCGCTCGATGCGGTCACAGAAGTCCCGCGCGAACGAAACGAGCGACGGTTCTTCTCCGTCTCGCCACGCGCGCAGTTCGAGTCGGCGAAAGACGTCGCCCGTCGGGAACGCATGGCCGATCTCTCCGGGCGTCAGGTTCGCGACGACGACCAGATCGTGCCCTTCTCGTCGCGACGAGACATCGATCCGCACCGCGCGCGAGAGCATCGCGCGATCGCCCGTACCGAGGAACGCATGACTGCGCCACCGTCGACCGTCGGGCGTCGATCGCCATGGCATGTGGCAGTCCTGACATCCCGTGCCCCGCGCCGCTGCGTCGCTCGCCTGCCACTCCGCGAACGTGTTCTGCATCGGCTCGGGCGGCATCGCGCGATCCGCGGCGCGTCGCGGGAAGTCGAACTGATGGCACGCGGCGCAGTAGCTCGACTCGGCGAAGACGGGTCGCGCTTCGGTTGCGTGCGGGAGTGTGCTGTTCGCATCGGCGCGGAGCGCATCGCCGAGCCCGCCGCCGACGCCGAGCACGCGGCCTTCGCGGACGTGGCACACCGCGCACGAGACCCCGTCGCTCGCGGCGATCGACGCTGGCTCCGCATCCGCATCACCGAGTGGCGCATGGCAGTCGCGACAGAACGCGCGGCGCTCCACCGCATAGCCCGCCTGCACGATCGGATCGCTCCACGACGCGGCGTGTTGCGATGCGCGCCATTCGCGCGCGATCTCTTGATGGCACGTGCCGCACGCGCGCGCCTCGAGTCCGGTCGTTCCCGTCGGGGGCGGGCCTATCTCGCGCGCCGACAGGGGCGCGGTCGTGCTGTGGAACATCGCGTGAGGCGGCACATCCGCCGCGGCTGGCGCGATGACGCACGAGAGCGCGACGATTCCGAGCGCGCGACGTCGACGCGAGGAACGCATTCGACGGTCAGACTACATCGATGGCCGCGAGCCCGGCGGTTGACGCGGCTGAAAGAGCCGCGGCGACACAAAAGCGAAACGCCCCGGAGGGCCTCTCGAGCCCCGGGGCGTTTCAGGTAGTGATC
>CBIHQZ010000966.1:0-3331 GCA_966212315.1 uncultured Myxococcales bacterium | reverse complement strand
TGAGGTTTCGGAGGCGTTGCCGTGGCTTCAGCCGCCGGGCCCAACGCAGCGCGAGCACACATTCGTGACCAATGCTCAGGCGGCAGCGGCGGTGAGGTCCGCCGACTACGCGCTTCGCAACACGACGGCCGACGCGTTTCCGTAGAACCCGATTGCGGTGACGAGCACGCACTTCGGCTGCGCGGGAATATGCCCCCGCAGCGCGAGCGGTGCGGCAGGCACGCCGTTCAGATACGCGAGGCCGGCGGCCATCCCGAACGCCCCCGACGCGCCGAGTGTTTCACCGAAGAGCTTCTTCGGAGTCACAACGCCGACGCGATCGCCGAACACGCGCTGCAGCGCTTCCGCTTCCGTCAGGTCGTAGCGCGCGATGCCGTCCGCACAGCTCACCACGAGATCCACGTCGTCTGCCGTGATCCCGGCGTCGACGATTGCCGACTCGATCGAGCGCTGCACGGCGTCGACATCCATGTGCACCAGCAACGCTTCGCTCTCGGGCGGCTCGAACGACGTGCCGTAGCCCGCCACGCGCGCCCATGCCTTCGCGCCGCGCGCGCTTGCCGAATCCGCGGTCTCGATCGACAGAAGCACGGCGCCCTCGCCAAGGCGCATCCCCTGCGAGGTCGCATCGCCCGGCGCGTATTTCCGATCGAGCGACGCGTTCGAATCGAGCCGATCGAACGCCAGGAACAACGCTTCGTGCATCGCTTCGGCGCCGCCGACCAGGATCGCGTCCGCACGCCCCGACGCGACGAAGGTCTCGGCCAGCAGCACCGCATCGAGCGCGCCGCAGTTGCCGTTGCACACCGTCGCGTTGAGCGCGCGGAGATCGTCCCAGATGCTCACGTAGCCGAGCGCCGAGTTGATCACCGTGTTGGGGAACTTCGACGGGTTCAGATAGCGCGGGTTCTCGAGCACAGCGACGCGGTCGAGTTCCATCATCGCTTCGAGGCTGCCGTACGCGGTCGACGCGCACACACCGACGCGCGGGCCTGCATACGCGCGGTACTCGGCGCCTTGCTTGATGCCGCTGTCTTCCAGCACGCGCCGCGCGGCCACGAGGAACAGCTTCGTGATGCGATCGAGATTGCGCAGACCCTTGTCGCCGAGCACCGGCGTCGGATCGAAGTCGCGCACTTCGCTGATGCACGCGCCGCCGCCGTAGTGCGAGCCGTCGAACATCTGCGAGGGCGCGAATGCCTTGGCGATGAGGTCGCCGGCGTTGCCGAGCGTGTCGAAGAAGGTTTCGCGGCTCGATGCGATCGGCGTGACCACGCCGAGACCGGTGATGACGAGTGGGTTCACGAGAGTGCGGGCGCATCCGCGGGAATGACACCCGGACGCGCGAAGATCACTGCGGCATCGTAGCCGCCGAAGGCAAGCGAGTTGTTGAGCACGACGTCGTGCGGACCCTGGACCGGCTTGTTCGCGATGACGTTGAGATCGCACTCGGCGTCGGGCGTCTCGTAGTTCATCGTCGGCGGATACCATCCGGTGCGAACGGTCTCGAGGCACGCCACCGCTTCGAGCGCGCTCGCGGCGCCCATGCAGTGACCGATCATGCTCTTGATGCTCGAGATCGGAACGCGACGGTCGCCGAACACTTCGCGCACGCTGCGCGATTCGACCGCGTCGTTGGCTTTCGTCGCGGTGCCGTGCGCGTTGATGAAGTCGACCATGTCCGCGGTGATGCCCGACGAAGCGATCGCCTGGCGCATCGCGTTCGTCGTCCCCTCGCCCTCGGGATGCGGACGGGTGATGTGGTACGCATCGCAGGCGAGCCCGTAGCCGCCGACTTCCGCGAGCACGCGCGCATTGCGTCGCACCGCGTGCGCTTCGCTCTCGAGCACCACGACGCCCGCGCCTTCGCCGAGGATCAGACCCGCGCGATTCGCATCGAAGGGCTGACAGCGTTCGGGGGCCATCGCGCCGAGTCGCACGAAGCCGCTGTACTGAAGCTTCTCGACGATCTCCGCCGAGCCCGCGATGACCACGTCGGCACGTCCGCGGCGGATGAGATCCGCGCCGAAGCCGATGGCGTAGTTGCCGGCCGCACAAGCGGCGGGAAGCGTGAGCACGAGGCCACGCGCACCCACGGCACGCGCGACGTGAATGGGGAGAAGCGTGGTGCCGTAGAGCGTGAGTTCGCGATCGTTGACCGCTTCGCGTCCGTTCTTGATCCACGCATGATCGAGTCGCGCGATGACCTGCGCTTCGCCCATCGTGGTGCCGAGAACGACCGCGGTTCGATCCGCGCTCGTGCCGCCCTCGACGAGACCCGCGTCGGCCATCGCCATGCGCGCAGCCGCTACCGAGTACGCGCTACAGCGGCCCATGCGCCGGGCTTCGCCCGCAGTGAGGTGGTCGCGAGCGCGGAAGTCTTTCACCTCGGCGGCGAGTTCACGGCCGAGCCCCTCGGGATCGAACGTCGCGACCCGAGCCGCACCGGACTTTCCATCGAGCAGCGCGCTCCAGAATGCGTCCCGACCCATCCCGATCGGGCTCACAACCCCCGCTCCCGTCACGAACACGCGCGTCGCCATGTGGCGCGAGTCTATGCACTGCGTCGAAACACTAGCAAGGAACGAAACCCCTGTTTTTGCCGCGTAAAACGGCTCGCGGTGCGCATCGCGTTACGCACCCGGCGCGGTGCGTCGTCGCGCTTCGCGGAACTATCCCGACGAGCCAGCGCGCGGCTTGACACCCCCTCGCAGCGCAAAGTAGATGTGCCGCCGATTTCGCGAACTCGCGCGGCAAAAACCGAGTGAATCGCGACAGCGACATTCTGAATTCCGAAGTTCGAAACGCGGAGACAACTGCACGATGTTCACCAAGGAACAGCTCATCGCCACCTTCCAGCGCGTTGCCTCGGAGGTCGCCGAACGCGAGTTCCCGACGATCACCGCGGGCACCGTCATCGCCGATCTCGGCATCGATTCACTGGCGATGCTCGAGATCGTCGGTGCGATGGAGCGCGAGTTCAAAGTTCAGATCCCGGACGATCAGCTCGTCGGCATCCAGACGATCGACGACCTGGTGAATCTCTTGCAGCGCCGCCTGTCGGCCTGATCGATCCGCGACGCGCACTTCGCGCTCGCCGTCCGCATCGCGAGTCACCACTCGTACGTTCGTCCCGTCTCGTCTCACAGCCCCGAGGAAGCACCGACCGATGCTCGAGAAAGACACCGCGCGCGTCTCACGTCTCTACAAGATGTACGCACAGTTCTTCGACAAGGCGGAGCGTGAGCGTCGCTGGAACCCGTATCACGACGTTCCGTGGGACAAGATCAACAAGGACGTCTCGGACGATCTCGCGCTCTGCGCGGAGACG
>CBIHQZ010000965.1:0-3333 GCA_966212315.1 uncultured Myxococcales bacterium | reverse complement strand
GACCGCAGCGCCGCCTGGATCGACCTGCGCGTCGTCGTGTCGCGACGCGTGGGGCGCGTGCAATGCGGGATGCGGCGGTCAGGCGGCGTGCGTCGCGCGCTGCGACGATGCGTATCGCGATTGTATGCGGGGTTGTTACTGAAGGCCTGACCTCACCCCAGCTGCCGCTCGCCCCTCTCCCTCCGTCACCCGCGCGTGTCGCGCGGACGTAGGCGTTGTCGAAAGAGGGGCTGGAATGATGGTGGCGTGATTCGAGCGGCGGGAACGTCGTGTCGGCGGTTCTCATCGAGCACGCTCGCCACTTGATGTCCGCTCATGCTCGACGGATGCCGATCACCAACCACTCGGCACCCTTCGAGCCCCTCTCTCGACGACGGCTGTGCTGCACGCGCCAACGATGCCGTCGGAGGGAGAGGGGCACGCGGCAGCGGGGGTGAGGTCCGGAGCGCGCAGATGCGCGCCCCGCGATGGGAGGAGATTCGAGGAGGGCGTCCCGCGATGCGGGGCGAAGCGCTCAGACGTTGCGAAGCGCGTCGAACAGATCGAGATCGAGGTACGGCACTTTCACCGTCGCGTGCTTCACGCCCACACCGTGCTCGTCCATCAATCGGCCGAGACCCGGACCGTCGATGAGATTCACCGGCGATGCGCCCGCCTGCGTCGCTTCTTCGCGCGCGCCGCTCAGCACGTTGCCGGTGGTGAGCACCCACGCGGCCTGCGCGTCGGCGTAGTGATGCAGCGAACCGCGCAGTTCGATCACGCGCTCGCGACCGATCTCTCCACCGCGCTTGAGGAGCACGGCGACGCGAAGCTCTTCACCCGCGCGACGCGCCAGTGCCGAGAGATGCATCTCGCCCTGCGGCAGGCCGGGACGACGCGTGTTGCGAATCTGCGTGATGCCGAGGCGCTCGAGGAGCATCACGAGCACTTCGATGAACGCCGCGTGCGGCAGTTCGTTGAGCTTGCGAATGACCTGACGACGCGATGCTTCGCGCAGACGCTCGGTCGCCGCCACGGCGTCGGATTCCGCGCGGACGAGTTCCGGCCCGAGGAGCCAGTCGACGAGCGCGACGCGGCCGCCGCTCACCCGCAGACGCGGACGCTCGCCGCGCGATTCGCGACGGGCCGTATCCGCACGAGCCGCAGCCGACAGAGCCGCCGCGAGGATGTTGGTGTCACCGGCCATCTTGCCGGCACGGATCGCTTCGTCGACGAGCGCGCGGAACGGCATCGCCTGGCGATCGTCGCGACGCGTGAGCATCGAGACGACGAGATCCGCGGCATCGCGTCCGGTCTCTTCGAAGCGGGTCGGCTCGCGCGGTTCGCGGTCACGATCGGCATCTCGATCGCGATCACGGTCTCTGTCGCGGTCGCGATCTCGGTTGTCGCGGTTGTCGCGGTGATCACGCCCGCCGCGTCCTTCACTTCGCTCACGACGCTCCGGACGCGCCTCGCCGCCTGGCGCTTCTTCGCGCTCGGCCGGGAACGTGCCCGTTTCGCGTGCGGCCCGCGGCTCGCCACCCTCGCTCGCGCCTTCTTCACCAGCGAATCCCTCTTCGTCGGGAAGAAGATCGTCGCCGCTGTCCTCGCCTTCGAAGGCACCATCGGCGGCCTCGGGACCCATCCCCTCGCCTGCCACTGCGCCCTCGCCGCGCTCCGAACCACGCCCGCGACGACGGCGACGGCGACGACGACGACCGCCTTCACCTTCCGCTCCCGCCGCACCGCCACCGTTGCCACCGGCCGGCACCGCAGCGCCTTCTTTGGGCGCTGGCGGCGGAGGCGGCGGAACCGGCTTCTCCGCGAACACCGGCACGTCGTCGTCGTCTTCTTGCGGGAACAACTGCGCGGCTGCCACGAGGCGCTGCGCGCGTTCCTGCTCTTCGGCCGAACGCACTACCGGCGCGGCCACGACGGCCTCGCCTTCTTCTTCGCCGCCCTCGGCCTCGGCGTCGGTCACTTCCTCGCCCTCGGGCTCGTCCGCGGCCGCGGCAACGGCCGCATCGCCCCAGTCGCGCAGTCCGAACACACCCGGCTTCACGCGAACGATCGGCGCGTCGCCTTTGTCTTTCTTCGCCAGCGTCGCGAGACGCGTGGACATCGTCACTTCCGGCGTCTTGCCCACGTGCGAGAGCAGGTTCTGCTCGATCGCGAGTTGCGTGATCTTCTTGTAATGCAGTGGCTTGCCGACCTTGCGCAGCACCGCTTCGGCGGCTTCGGTAAACGTCATGTTCGTCCTTTTGTTACCGAGGTGCCCTGCGGCGGCGCTCGCATCGTGCGGGCCTGCCGTGGGACTTCCCCTCGAGTTCACTCGCACGCGGATCCGGACTCACCCCGGGGCGCCGAGCGAGGGGGACCGTACACTGCGCGCTGATCTGCGGCAAGACGATGCGCTTTCCAGTGATGCCTGGATGCAATAGGTTCGCGCGCACATCACACGAGGCGCATGGCGAAGCGAAAGAAGAAGTCTGGCTCGACAGGGACCGCAAACGACGAGACGCGTGGCGAGGTGCCGCCGTCCGAGGGCGGCAAGAAAGGGCTCGCGGTCATGATCGCGGTGCTCGGCGTGGTCCTCGCGGCAGGTGCCTTCGTCACGTGGCATCGACGCAGCGATCCGTCGCGGCAGTGGGCGCGTCGCATCGAAGAGGCGCATGCGCAGAAGATCGATCGGCGGCTGAACGGCTGCTTCGGCGGACACGACCCCGACGCGATTCGTCGCGTGGTGCGTGACGTGCGCACGGGTTCGTGGGGTGCGCTGCGCGAGTGCGGCGGGCCGCGGTACACCGAGGTCATCGCCGCGCCGCTCGACTTCCTCACGGACATTCGCAACCCGCCCGGCAGCGCCGACGACGCACAGGCGCGAGCGCGTGGCCGACTCGAACGTCTGCGTGGTGCATTGCAAGCGGTCGAGCGCGCCGCGGGTCAGAACGATCGCACGCAGCCGGTGCCCGAAGAGGCACGGGATCGGCTCGCGACGACGCTCGAGGACCTCGCGATCGAAGTGCAGGCCGAGCGCCAGTCGATGGAAGATCTCGCGAACGTCGTGGAAGCAGCCGCCAGCTGGTGGTGACGGGGACGGTATTAGCTTTCTGACATTTCGCGATCCGTCCGCGGCCGCGATACGGCACACGCTGGCACGTCCGGCTGCGTGAGTCGTTCGACACTCGAATGCGAAATTCGGCACGTTTCACCGCATGAATCGCATAGCACGTGTCGCTCCAGGCGAACCGGCACGGCGCGATCGCTCGATGCGGTGCCCGACACTCACAGTTCGAACTGCGGCGTGTCGTTCGGGGCGAGCAATCGAATGCAGCGGTTCGATTGCCGGGAAAG
>CBIHQZ010000964.1:0-3333 GCA_966212315.1 uncultured Myxococcales bacterium | reverse complement strand
GTCGGCGGTGCCGTGCGAGGTCAGCACAGCGATGGGACGCGACGGATGGCATGACGACGCGGGGATCGCGATGGTTCCCGACACGGGGGCGATGGCGGCGATGCGGTCGGCGAGATCGCACGCGAGCCGATGCGTGAGCATCGCGCCGTTGCTGAAGCCCGTGGCCCACACGCGCCGGGTGTCGATGCAGTAGTCCGCCTCGACGCGCGCGAGGATGTCGCGGGTGAGTTGCACGTCGTCGTGCCCCGCGCCGGGCGGTGATCCGCAGCACGCGCCTGCGTTCCAACCGAGGTCCGTCGTCGCACCGGGCGGCGCGCCGGCACGAGTGCCCCACGGCATCACGGTGATGAATCCGCGGCGATCGGCCTGCGTGTTCAACCCCGACATCCCGTTGAGGATCGACGGGGTGTTGTTGAATCCGTGGAAGCCGAGCACGAGCGGCATCGGCGTCGTCGGGTTGTACGTCGACGGAACATGGATCTCGTACGTGCGGTCTACGCCGCCCGATCGAAGGGTGACGGTGTGATTGCCGGTGGCGCCCGTGCGTCCAGAACAGCGGGGCGTGGTGGCATCGGTGCGCATGGAATCAGTGGCTGCGTCGGTGCGCGCCGCGTCGGTCGTGCTCGCATCGTTGCGCATGGCGTCCATCGACATCGCGTCGATGCGTGCTGCATCCATCGCGATCACGTCCGTGCGCGAAGCGTCGATGGCGCGCGCATCCGTCGGCATCGCATCGAAGCTCCCTGCGTCGATCCCGATCGCGTCGGACGTGGCGACGTCGACCCGCACCGCGTCGTCGCGTGACGAATCGGCATGGGCGCCGTCCGTCGCGACCTGTCCGTCCCGCGCCGGACCGAGATCTCCAGCACAACCGGTGACGAGCACAACGAGGGCGGGGGCGAGTACCGAACGTCGCGTCATTCGGCGAGTCTCGTGGCTCCGAATCTTTCGTGCAAGCCGCGGAGCCCTGCGTAGACACCGCCGAACCGAGGTACAGTCGGCACGATGCGCCGAAGACAGCGCTGCGTTGCTCAGGGATGGCTGGTCGCCATCGCCGCGTTGTCGGCGGCGTGTCGCGCTTACGACCGTGACACCTACTCGGCGCTGCTCGACGCCGCGAACGACAGCACCGTTGTTGCCGACGTGGCTGACGTGAGCGAACCACTCGACATCACCGACGCGACCGATGGCGCGCAAGGCTCGGATACCGGGCACACCGACGACGTCACACCGGACGCGGCGCTCGACCCGACGTCATGCGACGACATCAATGCGGGCGCGATCTTTTGCGACGGGTTCGAGAACAGCGCGCTCGCGGGATGGAGTCTGCTCCGGCAGGACGGCACGGCCGTGCGCTCCGTCGAGCGGGTCTACCGTGGCACCGCGGCGCTGCGGGCCGAAGCCACTGCGTCGTCGGGATACGCATACCTCTTTCACCATGCGCTCGGCGGGCTCACCTCCGGCGAGCTGTTCGTGCGCGGGTTCTATTACTTCCCGTCCGGCGTGCCGCTCGCGCGGCTCACGTTCGTCACCGCGGGCGAGTCCGTTTCGCCCTATCGCAGCACGCAGATGCGCGTGCTGAACGAGCAGGTGAGCGGCTACGACGGTGCCGCGCTGCGTGACGTGAACAGCGGACCGGGCGCGATCGTGCCGCGCGACCAGTGGGTGTGCATCGAGTACCGCGTGCTGATCGACGACTCGGCCGGTGCTGTCGACATGTGGATCAACGACGAATCGATCGGCGGCCTTTCCTCGCTCGACACGCTAGCAGCGACCGGCTACGCGCAGCTCTCGGTCGGGATCATCGGTACGTCGGCGACCCAGTCACCGGTCGTGGTGTACGTCGACGAGGTCGTCGCGAGCCGCACGCGCGTCGGGTGCGACCGGTAGTCCACCCAGTACCTCGGGCACGACTCAGTTCTCGGGAGCCACCGGCGTTCCGTCGTCCCACGTGTTGTTCGTCCACACGTTGCCCGTGCCGTTCACATCGAAGCCGGTGACGGGCCCGTAGTCGGCGCACCTTCCATTCGTGCCGCGTTCGAAGACATTGTTCGTGTAGACGACGTGATCGGCATGCGGATACGGCGAGGTGGAGTTCTCGCCGCCGTACGTGCAGTACGCCGAACCGACGTTCGCGCCGAGCAGGTTGTGCTCGATCGTGACGTGCGAGATCGCCGCGAATACCGGGATGAGGTTGAGATCGCCGGTGCACCCCTCGCCCAGCGGATTCGCGGGCGCGTCGCACACGATCGTGTTGTGCGTGAGTTCGACGTTCGTGCCGCCGTTCGAGAGGAAGCCACCGAGGTGCCAGTTCGCGTCGGCGGGGATGAGCTGACCGTGGAGCCATGAGTCGCGCACGACGCACGTGCTCGCGTGTTCGCCGCAATGCACGGCCGTCTCGCCGCCGTGGATGTTGGCGCGAATGATGGTGCTGTTGCCGTCGCTCACCGCCGCGAGTTGTTGCATGCCGGCGCTGACCTCGGAGTCTTGCAGGGTGAACGACCAGCTACTCGATCCCGCGCGATCGGTGTCGAGCGCGATGATCCCGTCGATGTGGCTGCGCGTGATGGTGACGTTCGCGGCCTGGATGCTGAGGTCGCAGCGCACGTGTTGCGCATCGATGACGGTGTTGTCGACGGAGATGGTGCACGGCCCGGTGTAGTCGGTGAGCGTGGTGCCCGCGGGGACGCCGGTGTTCGTGGGACCGGGGAACTCCCCGGGCGGCGCGATCGTGTCGGTGGCGGGGGCGTCGGTGCTCGCGGTGTCGTTCGGTTGCGTCGCGTCGACGACCGCATCGAGCGTGGAAGCATCGTGCGCAGCGTCGTCCGACGTGGAGGGGCCGCTGCACGCTGCGGCGATCCACGCGAGAGAAGAGATCACGGTGACGGCGAGGGACGGATTTCGCACCATGCGGCGATGGTAGGCGAGACCGAGGTTCGCTGAGCACATTCGTGCGTCGGTTCGACACGCCCGGCACGCGACTTCCCGGTGCCCACGCTTTCTGGCAGCGTCGCGCGCATGGCGAAGGTCACCGGCATCGGCGGCGTGTTCTTCAAATCCAAGTCGGATCCAAAGCAGCTCGCGGCCTGGTACGCGAAGCATCTGGGACTTGCGCTCGAACCGTGGGGCGGCGCGATCTTGAAGTGGCCCGACGACAAGGGCGCGGATGGCGGCGCGACGGTCTGGCACGTCGCCGAGCCGAAGAGCGAGTGGTTCAGCCCGAGCGAATCGAGCTTCATGATCAACTATCGCGTCGACGACCTCGACGCATTGCTCGCGCAGTTGCGTCGCGACGGCGTGCACATCGTGAAGGGTCCCGAGGCGAGCGAGAAC
>CBIHQZ010000963.1:0-3335 GCA_966212315.1 uncultured Myxococcales bacterium | reverse complement strand
GGCGGGCCGCATCGACGAGGCGATCCGTCTCGCCGAACGCGTCGCACAGATGTCATCCGGCGGGGCAGGGGCCTCGATTCCCGATACCGCCGCCGCGTGGATCGGCGTGGAACTCGCGCTCGCCGCCCAGGAACCGGGTGCCGCGCGTGAACAGGTCGAAGCACTTCGCGCGCGATGGCGCCGTTCGGCAGCGGCCCGTGCGGCCGGCGCGATGCGAGTGGTGTTGCGATGGGCGCATCCCGACGACGGTGCGGAACTGTGGATCACGCTTCCCGACGAAGGAACGCGTCGCGGCGACATGCTCGCGGGGGCGATGTTCTTCGAGAGCACCGTGTTCACCGACGTGCCGCAAGGGCTGCATCTCGAAGTGCGTCGCGCCGAAGGGACGCGGCCGCACGGGGAGGCCGAACTCATCGTGCTCTGGAACGAAGGGACGCCGAACGAACACATCACGCGAACGCGGGTGCCGCTCGATGAAGCGCACAGCGTGCAACGGTTCGATGTGAACGGAACCGACCTCGTGGCGATGACTGCGCCGGCAGCGACGGGCCCCATCGCACGCGCCGAGCGAGTGCTGAGCGGAGGGGCGCGATGAATCGCTTCCTCGCGATCTCGTTGATCACCGCGGCCGCGCTCGGTGCGTGCAAACGCCAGCCGGCTAGCACTGCGATGTCCACCGCGCCGACCTGTGCATCGGTCGATGTGATGCATGCGGGCGTCACGCTCGTCGAAGCATCGAACGTCACGCGTACGCCGTACACCGCCGCGCGCGTCGAGAACGGCGGTCGCGTGCGCACGAGTGCGGACGGACGCGCGATGATCCGCACCGACGAAGGGCTCGAACTGCGGCTCGCGGGTGACAGCGAAGTGCGGTTCGTCGACGCACATCCTCGCATCGAGCGCGGCCGGGTCTTCGTGCGCGCATGGGGCGACGACGAACGAACGCTCACCGTGGGTGATCAACTCACGCTCGGCGTTGGCGAAGCTGCGATCGAGATCGAACGCGCAGTGGACGGCACGACACGCGTCATCGATGTTCGCGGCGAGATCGCCTGGCGAACGGGCTCGGCACAGGGACGCCTCGAGCGCGGTGAATCTTTGGAAGGGCATGGCGCGCTCGCGGTGCAGCCCGCCTCGGTGTGGGACGACTGGACCGGCGGCGCGGCGAGTCCGCAGGGTGAGATGGCGCGCGAGGCTCGCGGCACCGCGCTCGCGTACCTGCACGGCGAAACCGGCGAAGCGCCGATGGCGCTGGCGATCAACGATCACCGTGTGACAGTGCGCGTCGAAGGCGACGTTGCCACGACGACCGTGTCGCAACGTTTCTTCAATGGCTCCGAACGCGTCGCGCCGGTCGAGTATCGCATTCGACTACCCGACGACGCGCTGGTCTCCGACTTCGTCGTCGAACGTGACGGCGGATCGCTGCAGGCACGCCCGGCGACAGTGGCTTCTCTCAACGAATCGGGCGGCGGATTCCCCGCATTGATGGCGCATCCCGACGGCGGACTTTTCGCGCGCCTCACGCCGCTCGCACCGGGACAGACGGTGCGCTGTGAATTGCGCTACGTGCAGTGGCTGCGTCACGACGAAGGCCGGCGTGCGTACGTCTATCCGATGGGCGACGCCGAGAGCCCGCCGTTCGTCGGCGAGTTCCACTTCGAACTCAGCGCGGTGCGCGCAGGCGTGGGTGTGCTGCGCGGACCGATCGGCTCGCGCGTCGACGGGACGACCTTGCGATTCGCGCGCAGCGACTACCGACCGCGCGGAGACTTCGCGGTCGACCTCTTCGATCAACACGCACCAGCGGCAGCGAGCGCGCGCGTGTGGCGGTCGTCGAGCGCGGGCGTGGACAGCGATCCGGTGCTCGTCGATCTCACGCTTCCGCCCGCGACCAGCGCAGGCAGCGACCTCGTTCTACTCGTCGATGACTCGGCCGGCATCGATTCGGGGAGCCTCGCCATCGCGCGCGCGGCCGTCGACGCCATCGTCCACGCGGCCGGCCCTGGCGATCGCGTGGCACTGATGTTCGGCGATCTGCGCGGACGTGCCGCCGAAGGGACCGCGGGCGAACTCACCCCGGTCAGCGATGCTCGCCGACAAGCGATCCTCGATTCACTCGCGCGCATTCATCCGGGCGGCGGCAGCAATCTCGGTGCGATGATCGCGGACGCGTACGCGCGCCTCGATCCACGCCGCAACGGCGCGGTCGTGTACCTCGGCGACGCGATGCCGACGATCGGCGCACTCGATCCCGAACGACTCGTCGACACCACGCTGCGGGTCGCACCCGATCTTCGTCTCTACGTGCTCGCACTCGGCGACGAAGCGCATCCCGACGTGCTCGAGCGACTCACGCGCCGTGGCGGGCTCACCCTTCGCGCCGGCGATGGCGCCGAGGCAGTTCGCGAAGCGCATCGACTGGTCGCGCACGCGACACGCGCCACGCTGCGGGATGTCACGGTGCAACTCGATGGCGTGCTCGAGCACGCGTATCCCGAGCGGATCGAACAATGGGTCGCGGGCGATCCGTTGCAGATCGTGGGCGATCGCGTGGGCGAGATCCCCACGACGCTGCGAGTCTCCGCGCGCACGCCATCCGGTGTGCAGACATGGACGGTGCCGGTCGGTATCGACGCGGTACAAGACACCGGCGACATCCGCCGACGCATCGGCATGGCGCGTCTGCGCTCACTCGATGCGGTCGGTGCGAGTCGCGCGGCGCTCGCGGATCTCGGCGTGCGCTTCGGTCTCATTACCCCCACGTCCGCGTTCGTGCTCGGTGCGCCGATCGACAACGCATCGGAAGGTTCGACGCAGTACGAACTGGCCGGAAGCCTATGGCCGCAACTCGGACTGACGACGCGTCTTCCGCGGCTCGGTGTCGAGGGCGACATCGCGCCGCGCGGCATTCGAATGCTCGGCGAAGCGAACGAATACCCGCTCATCGCCGACGAAGAATCCGGCTGGTATCCGCACTGGGACGACGAGGACTACGGCCTGCACGGGATGCTCTCGATCGCACTCGGTGCCGCGGATCTCGCCGCGGATGCCTGCGTCGATCGCGCGCGCTCGATCCGTCCGAGCATCACGGGCTCGGTCACCGTCGACGCCGTGATCGCCGCCGATGGGCACGTCACCAATGCCACCGTGCGCAATTCGTCGCTGCACGATCTGTCCGCCGAGAGCTGCATTCGCCGCGCAGTGGCAGGTCTCTCGCTTCCGCCGCCGTCCGCGTTCGGCGACGCACCGGGCACTGCGACGCACACTTTCACCTTCGCGCCGCAATGGGATGCCCAACGCGGCCGCGCCTGCGCACCGACTGCTCGACTCAC
>CBIHQZ010000962.1:0-3336 GCA_966212315.1 uncultured Myxococcales bacterium | reverse complement strand
GCAACTGGTCGACGATCCAACCGAGTTCGTCGAGAGGAACCGCCGTCGATCGATCGATGCGCGCCTGCAGCGTGTTCCCATCGATGCGATCCATCACCAGGTAGTGCCGGCCCGCGTCGACGAAGCAGTCCTTCACGGTCGGAAAACACGGGTGGCGCACGGTGTAGAGCGTGCGCGCCTCGATCACGAACTGCGCCGCCATGTCGGGGTCGTCGATCCGCAGTTCCTTCAGTGCCACCGGTTCGTCGAGACGCACGTGACGCGCGGCGTACACCCTTCCCATCCCGCCTTCACCGAGCACTGCGCCGATCTCGTAATCGCGTATGCGCATCGCTACCCCGCAGTCTTCAAGCGGCCACCGGATGCACGACGATGCCGTCGGGGTCGTCGCGAAATGTGCCGGCCGTGATGTCGACCGCGAGTTCGCGCAGGCGGGTGGCGACATCGAGTCGGCCGTCGGATGCGTTCTCGCAGAGCGCGGTCGCGATCTCCGCGCGTTCGACCACCCGGAGGCGCGCGGCCCGCGTGAGGAGCGACGGATCGCCGGCGCGTTCGAGGAAGTAATCGCCCGCGCCTACCGCAGCGCTGTGCACGCGCGCGCCGTGTCCACCGATTGCCAATCGCTCGGGCGCGCTGTCGGCAACGATCCCTTCGACCACCGGCAAGAGAAACGGGCTGTGCCCGTCGAAGCGCACGACCTCGATCGCTGCGCCAGAACTCACGGCGTCGCGGAGTGGGCGAGCGAGACGCGCGCCATTGCGGATCACCACGAGCATCGTGTGCGTCGACGTCGATGCGTGACGAACGGCGGCATCGATCGCGCGTCGTCCGGCCGCGGTGCGTTCCATCGCTTCGCATGCGTCGACCATCAACACCATCGCTCCGCGTGACGGGCGTTCGGTCGCGCCACAAGGGGGAAGCAGCATGCGATCCACGGTGGTCTGCACCGTTGCGAGCGAGAATCGAAACCGGCCGCCGCGAAGCCTTTCGACGTCGCGAATGCCTTCGGCCGTCGCGAGCACGTTCAGCGGATTGCCGGTGAGCACGACCGAGGCGACGCGCCGTGACGGAGCGCTCGGATCGCGCCAGGCATCGAACAGTTCGAGCGTCGATTCGACGCTGCGAACATCGCCGTAGAGAAAGCACCGTGTGCAGGTGGCGCGACGGTCGATGGTCATGGCGCACCGCCGAACACGCGCTGCGACAGCGCCGCACCGTCGAGAACGAAGGACACACCCTGCGATGTGCATCCACGCTCGAGACGTCGCCGATGGTCCTCCATCCACGCTTCGTGGAACTCGTCGTCCTGCGTGCGAACGGCCGCCGCGAGCGCATCGAATCCCGGCGGCGCTGCACCGAGAAACTCCGGAAGCGGCCAGTTGTACGTGGCGAAGAGTTTCGTGCCGTATCGCTCGAGCAGATCGAGCGTCGTCGCGCGCTTGCTCGCGATGCCGAGCCCGCCGATGACCGAGAGCGCCAGGACGACGGTGTAGTCGAGATCGACGAGGAACCGGGCGAGTTCGGCGACCGAGTACTCGTGCGCGGTGCCGCCGACGATGGCGATGCGGGCGTGCCGGCGTGCGTCGCCGTCGAGATATTGATCGCGCTGCGAAGCGAGGAGCACGTCGCGCAGGGCGTTGCCTCGCAGACCGCGCCGATCGGGGGCCGAGAGGCACGAGAGGCCGGTCTTGAAGTCGGGGATCAGCCACGGTGTCGCGAGATCGTCACCGGCCGCGATCACCGTTCGAAGTTCAGCGCGCTGCCGGTCGAACGCCGCGACGACCTCGGGGATGTACTCGACGATTCCTTCGCGGCAGTGCGGGATGAAGTTGCGGTCCTCCTTGTCGAGGATCGCGCCGAAGATGCGTTGATACTCGGCCACGCTGAGCGGCGTACGCGCGCGCAGCTTCTCGCGCAGCGCGGAGTCCGCGTCGACGATCGCGCGCTCGTGCGGAAGGAGCCTCGCCGCATCGAGCTTGAACGGCGTCGTCGCAGACGGGACGAGCAACGCGGGATTCAAATGCTGATCCGCAGGAAGCACGGTGACGATGCGCCGCTCTTCTGCGCGTGCGAGGAGCATTCGCGTGCATCCGACCCACGGCTCTTCGTCGGCGCCGGTGCGAACGAGCCCCGCGGGGGCACTGGCGTCGTGGTGGAGCAGATCGGTGAACACCAGCACCGGACGCGGCCGTGCGATGCCGTTGATGCATTCGTGTCCCGCGCCAGGGGCACGGATGACCTCGACACCGAGATAGCGGCGGAAGAACGGTGAGCGGATCTGCGTCGCAGTTGCATCGCCGACCGCATCGAAGAAGGCATGACCGGGCTTCGGGAGCCCTGCGTAGGGAACATCCATCGGGACCTCCTCAGTCGTGACGCGCGTCGCGTGCTCTCTCTCTCGAGACACGCTCGTGACGGCGCGCGGATTCAAAAACGATGCGCTTCGAACAAGCTCCGAACAGTCTTCAGACAACCTCCAGTATCAGCGGGCTGCGGGCCCCGAGGACGATCCGCGCGCCGACCTCGATCACCTGCGCGGCGCCGGCGTCGAGCGGCGCGAAATCGGCTTCATCCGCGCGTCGTACGAACGTGCTCCCGTCGGTCTGTGCGCGCAGCGTCAGCGTCCCGCCCGTACGCGCGAGCACCGCGTGCCGGCGCGACACCGCGAATCCGCGCGATCCGTCGGCGAGGTCGATCAGCGTGCACAAAGGGCCGAGATCGATGTCGACAACATTCGGAGGCCGCGCCACGAGGTCGTGACGTCCGAGCGTCCAGCTGAAATCGCCCCTCGGCAGTTCGATGGCCGGACGCTTGTCGGCAATTCCGGACTCGACTCTCGAGAGACCGCTCGCGACTCCCGCCCGCGGTGCCGCAGACGAGACCACCGGCACGCTGATGGCCACCGGCATGCCGCAGCCACCGCAGAGCAGTGCCCCCGCGCCGATCGCCGCGCCACATCCACTGCACGCGCTCACGGCGTCCTCGCGGGGGGCGTGCCGCCGAGTGTCGGGAGATGCGCTTGCGTGGCGGCGACCGTTCGCAAGGCGCGTCCTGCCGCTCCCGCAGGATCGGCCGCGGCTGCGCTTCCGAGCACCGTGAGCTGACGCACCATCGCGGCATTTCCGGCCCGTTCGAAGAGCGTACGCGCGAGGAGCACGTTCCCCTGTGTCGCCGCTCGTACCCCGGCGGCATTCACCACCGTTGCGAGGACGGCGCCGTTCGGTGAGAGCCATCGGGCCGCATCGTTCGACCGTTCGACGAACGCCTCGCGCGTGGCCTCCTCGGTCCTCCCCCCGACGCTGTAGGAGACCTTCGCTTCGAACAACGACCGCACCC
>CBIHQZ010000961.1:0-3342 GCA_966212315.1 uncultured Myxococcales bacterium | reverse complement strand
TCGCGCCCGATGTGCACTCGGGCCTCGTCGACACGCGCAGCGCACCCTATCCAGTGCCGGCAAAGTCGCTCGACGGACTCGAAGCCGTGCTCCGCGAATGGACGAGCGTCGGTGTGAGCGATGCGCCCAGCACACTCGTCGATCGCGTGCGCAACGCAGAGGCCGCGTGTCGCAAGGATGGCCTCGTGTGGATCGCCGAAGGGCTCGACGAACTCGCGACGCTCAAGGCCGCGTACGACGCTCGCGACGCGCGCTTCGATGCGGGACAACTCTGCCGTGTGCTCGGCGAACTCGTGGTGCGCAGCGATGCGACGCGCAGCAATCGCGGAATCGTCCCGCCGTTGTTCGTGCGCGGATCCGCAGTCGATCGCCCGATCACCATCGCATCGGCGCGCCTCGTGGGTCTCGGATGCAGCGTGCGCGTGCGGCGATCGAGCTACGAACTCACCGCGTTCATGCAAGCCGAGGACACGGGGCAGGTGGTCGCGGTGGTGCGTGAACTCGCGCACAAGGCGGGCGACACGAAACCGCTCTCGGATGCCGCGCGTGCATCCGTTTCGAAAGGCATCGCGCTTGCCAACGTCGCATCGGGACGGACGCTGCTCAAGGGCGGCAAGCGATCGCCGGGCGGCGTGCTTTCGTTCGGACGCGCACCCGCGTCGACTCAGCCGCAAGCATTCGCGTGGGAAAAACTGCGCGCGCCGGTGCTCGCCGACGGGTGGGAAGAAGTCGCGGCGCATCTCGCGGAACTTCCGCCGAAACCACTTCGTCCGCGGCGTCTCGCGGAGGACGTGTACGTAGTGCCGGTGGCGAGCGTCGAAGGCGCGGGCTTCGATCGCGTGGAGCAATCGGTGCGCGCGACCTTGCGCGATGCACAAGGCGCGGCGGCGCATCTCGAGCATCCGTTTCACGCGCGTGCTGCGGCCGGGTCCGATGCGCTGCTCGCGGCGCTCGCGAAGGAGCGCGTGGTGTTCGTCGCGGGGCGTGCGCGCATGACGGGCGCGAACCTAGTGATCGAACCGTTCAGCGTGGTGATCGAACGCGACGGCGTGCGGAAGATGATCCAACCGTGGATCGAATCGGCGCCGCCCTCGACGCAGGGTGCGGGATTCGCAGAGGGGGACGCGCCGCTCGATCCGCAACGATTCGTCGTCGAGGATCTGGCCAACGCGCTCGGCGAGTTCTTCGTGCGCGGTGCCGAAGGGCACACCCCGGCGAACTCGCGTCAGTGGCGCGAGCACGCATCGCAAGCGGGAGCGCTCGGTTTCGGCGCGCTCGTTGCGCAGCTCGCGGCGTTCGGTGAACACCCCGATGCCGGTCGCGCCCTCGCCCTCGCCGCGATGGTCGCGATGGCGGATGGGTGACGGGCGAAGCGTCGGTGGCAGTGTGCTGTCGATGCGTGACCTCACCCCCCGCTGCCGCGCGCCCCTCTCCCTCGATGCCCGCGCCTGACGCGCGGACGCAGGCATCGTCGAGAGAGGGGCTCGGAGGATGATGCGTGATTGGTGAACAGCGCTCGTCGTGTCGCGCAGACTGGCAACGTCGAGGGCGCGTTGCGCGGAGAGCAAGGCCGACGGCGTGGGGCGTTGCACAGCGAACAATGCAGACGGTGTCGTCACGAACCGAAGCAGAGCAAGGCGGTTCAGTGCGCTCAACGCGGTTCAGTGCGCTCAACGCGGTTCAGCGCTCTCGACGCGGTTCGATGCGCACTCAACGCTCACCGACGCTCGTACGACCCCCTCGCCGGCGCTCTGACCACGCCAACATCCTTCGAGCCCCTCTCTCGACGATGCCTGCGTTCGCGCGTCGAGCGCGGGCATCGAGGGAGAGGGGCGCGCGGCAGCGCGGGTGAGGTCCTCCCCACGGCCGGGTTCTTGCGATGCCCGCCATCTCACTGCGAAAGTCGTTCGAACTCGTGCCGGAGTGTGCCGATGCGTGATTTCACTGTCGTCCGTCGAAGCCTGGGTCTGTTGCTCTTCACGCTCGTCGCGCCCGGTTGCGGCGCCATGGTCACGCCCGGCGGCGATGCATCCGTCGATGTCGCCGCGGACTCTTCGCCGAGCAGCGATGTGCTGCCCTCGAACACGTGCCGAATCACCGCCGACTGTCGCAGCGATCAACTGTGCGACGGTCCGCCCGGATGCGGGGTGCCCTGGACCTGCGTCCCCTTCCCCGCATGCGAAACACTCGCTGCTTCGTTCTGCGCGTGTGATGGCGTCACCACCTTCATCGCGTCACCCGGCTGCGTCGGTCGGCCCTATCTCCATCAGGGCGAATGCGAGACGCCGGCGATGGATGGCGGCGTCGTCGACGCGGGCGGCCGCTGCTCGGTGCAAGTCGCCGACGAAGTGCGGGTCGCGAACGCGGTCTACTGCGATCAATCGCTCGATCTCACGTTGCACCTCGACAACGCAGGCGGCTGCGGCTGCACGGTGACGCCTTCCGACAGCCCCAGTGGGATCACGAACAACGTGTCGGTCTGTGACTGCTGCGATCTGTGCGACTGCATCGACGGAGTCGCCGAGACGAGCGTCGTGCGCCCCGCGATGCCATGCACATCGCAGCCGACCGAAGTGCACATCGCCGGTCGCACGGTGTGGGTCGTTTCTCGACCGGCAACTGCGCCCGCGACACTCGTTCCGACGATCACATCCGCGCGTGTACTCCCGCCGCGCAGCACATCGGGACCGCGTTTGTGGTGGCTCCATGTGCAGGGCAGCATTCCGCGTTGCGCTTCGTCGGGAACGCTCACCTGCATCTCGCAACAGGTCATGCCGAACGGACTCGAGCAGCGCATCGAGGTCTATCCGAACGACTGCTCGCAATTCGATTGCGACGGTCCGATGCACCCCGAGCCGATCGACACCTGGCACTCGCTCGGCGAGCTTGCCTCGGGCACTTACACGATCGTCGTGCCGGGCGTGCCGGATCAACGCATCGTCGTTCCGTAGCTCACTGCGCTTCGACCGCACCCGCAGTGCACGGATTCGCGCGCGGGTGCCCGAGCTGATCCTCCGCCGGACATCCCATTCCCAGCCCCCGCGCCGGACTTCCCGTCGCGGGCACCATCGTTTCCGTCACGCCGCCATGATCGCCGAGTGAGCCGAGCATCGGATCCATCGTCGTTGGATTCGTCGTGCAGAGCGCGTCGTCGGGCCATTGCAGATTGCCCGAGCCATCGGTGCGCGCATCCTGGCAGCTCGGGCTGTACATCGCGGTGTTCCCCGCGATGATCGTGTTCACCAGCGTGAGCCCGTCACCGAAGATCGCGCCCGCGACTTGTCCATTCGCGGTCGAGTGATTGTTCGCGATCGTGCAGTTGCGAATCGTCCCCGTCGGCGT
>CBIHQZ010000960.1:0-3345 GCA_966212315.1 uncultured Myxococcales bacterium | reverse complement strand
CGAATCCCGAGCCACCGAACGACGCACCGAAGAAGTCGGCGAACATGCCCTGGAACTGCTCGAAGAGATCTTCCGCCGGCCGGAACGACTGGCCATCGAGTCCTGCGTGTCCGTAGGCGTCGTAGAGTTCGCGCTTGCGCGGATCCGAGAGAACGTCCCAGGCCTCGCTGGCTTCTTTGAAATGGAGTTCGGCCTGCGGGTTGTCCGGGTTGCGATCGGGGTGGAACTTGAACGCCAGTTGTCGATAGGCCTTCTTCAACTCATCGGTTGAAGCAGTTTTTCCGACCCCGAGGACTTCGTAGTAATCGCGCTTCTGCACTCGGGCCTCTCCGCCCCGCGACGCTCTCGATCGAGCGTCTGCGTTGTCTCGAACGATAGTGCAGCTCGTACGCCCCTGCCCAGCGTCGTCTCGCGAGAGGAGCGTGCGTGCCGCGCATTTGAAGTGTGAACGCCCGCAAAACTAAGCCCGGGCGATCGAGTGTCAACGCGTCAGTCGAACAGCGACTTGAGCTTCTCCATGAACGTGCGGCGCTGCGGATGGATCTCTTCGTTCATGCTGCCCGCGAGACGCTCGACCAGTTCGCGCTGCTCGTCGCTCAGCCGCTCCGGCACCTCGAGCTGGATCGTGACGATCTGATCACCCGAACCGTAGCCGCCGAACTTCGGCATTCCTTTGCCACGCAATCGCAGTTGAAACCCCGGCTGCGTGCCGGCCGGAACGCGCATCCGAACTTTTCCCTCGAGGGTGGGTACGTCGATCATCGAACCGAGCGCGGCCTGCGGAAAACTCACCGGCACCTGGCAGTGCAGATCGCTTCCCTGACGGGTGAAGAGCGGATGCTCCATCACGCGGATCGTGAGTTCGAGATCGCCCGCCGCGCCGGTGCCCGTCGATGCATCGCCCATGCTTCGCACGGTCTTCGTCGCGCCCTCTTCGACACCGGGCGGAAGTGTCACGGCGATCTTTTCGTTGCGCTTCGCGAGACCCTTTCCCGCGCACTTCGCGCACGGCACGCGCGGCAGCGTCCCGCGTCCGTCGCAGCGGCCACACGCCCGCACCATGCGAAGAATCCCCTGCTGGAATCGAACCTCTCCACGCCCCGCGCACGCAGGGCACGGATCGACGCTCGAGCCTGCTTCGGCGCCGCGTCCCGCGCATGCGTCGCACGCAGTCATCCGCGTGAACTCGACCGTCTTCTCGACACCCTTGGCGGCTTCGTTGAGCGTGACGTGAACGTCGAGCTTCACGTCTCGCCCGTTCGACTTGCGCTTGCCGAAACCGGGGAAGCCATTGAGCAGGTCGCCGACGAGGTTTTCGAACATCTCCGTCATGTCGACGAAGTCGATCCCCGGTGCGCCAGCCGGCATGCGGCCGAAGCGATCGTAGTGCGCGCGCCGATCGGCATCGCCGAGCACGTGATAGGCCTCGCTCACTTCTTTGAAACGAGCCTCGGCGTTCGGGTCGCCGGGATTCATGTCGGGGTGATGCTGCCGAGCGAGGCGGCGATACGCCTGCTTGATGTCCTCGGGCGCCGCGGTGCGCACCACGCCGAGGATCTCGTAGTAATCGCGAATTCCAGCCGTGGTCATAGGGCGTTCGGGGGGGACCTTACGACCCGAGCACTCGAACGGCAATCGGGAGCTGGGAGGCTTCCGTCACTGCTCGCGAGCCGCGGGGTCTTCGCGACTACGCCGAGGGTTCCGCGTACATCGCTTCGGCGATGCGATACGCGCTTGCTTCGAGCGCCGCGTACGCGTCCTTCACCGTCTGCAGATCCGCCCCCGAATCGATCGCCGCGCGCAATGTCGCGCAGTCGTGCGTGAGCACTTCGCGCAGATCAGGCGGCAACAGATCGGCATATTCCTTGAGCGCGTTCTCGCTGGTGTAGAGCAGCGCTTCGGCGCCGTTGCGGGCCTCGGCGAGTTCGCGACGGCGCGCGTCGACATCTTTCGACGACTCCGCTTCGATCACGAGCCGCTCGACTTCTTCCTCGGTGAGACCCGACCCGGCGACGATGCGAACGTCGCGCGATTTGTGGGTCGCCATGTCTTTCGCGCTCACCGAGAGGATGCCGTTCGCGTCGATCTCGAACGACACTTCGATCTTCGGCACGCCACGCGGCGCCGGCGGAATGCCGGTGAGTTCGAATTCGTAGAGTTGCTTGTTGTCGGCCGCCATCTCGCGCTCGCCCTGGAGCACTGCGATCGGAACGAAAGGCTGATTGTCGAGCGACGTGGTGAACATCATCGCGCGACGGGTGGGGATCGTGGTGTTGCGTGGAATGAGTTTGGTCATCACGCCACCGCCCGTCTCGACGCCGAGCGACAGCGGCGTCACGTCGAGCAGCAGCACGCTGTCGAGCGCGCCCGTGAGCGAAGCACCCTGCGCGGCGGCGCCGATCGCGACGACCTCGTCCGGCGACAGCCCCTTGTGCGGCTGCCGTCCGAAGAAATCACTCACGCGCTTCTGCACCATGGGCATGCGCGTCATGCCGCCGACGAGCACGACCTGCTCGACGTCCCCGACGTCCATCTTCGCGTCGGCGAGCGCGCGGCGACACGGTTCGAGCGTCCCTTCGACGAGGTCCTGCACGAGGCGTTCGAACTCGGCGCGCTTGAGCGTGCGAAGCAAGTGCTGCGGCCCCGCGGACGTCGCGGCGATGAACGGAAGATTCACTTCCGTCTCGAGTGACGACGACAGTTCGTGCTTCGCCTTCTCTGCCGCGTCGCGCAGTCGCTGCAACGCGAGTCGATCCTTGCGCAGGTCGACCGCGTGCTCTTTCTGAAACTCGGTCGCGAGCAGATCGACGATTCGCTGGTCGAAGTCCTCGCCGCCGAGGAACGTGTCGCCGTTCGTGGAAACGACGCGAAACACGCCCTTCTTGATCTCGAGGATCGAGATGTCGAACGTGCCTCCTCCGAGGTCGTACACCGCAATGCGACCCGCCGCCGCGTCGCCCTTGTCGAGACCGTATGCGAGTGCCGCAGCGGTGGGCTCGTTGATGATGCGCTTGACGTCGAGGCCCGCGATGCGGCCCGCGTCCTTGGTGGCCTGGCGTTGCGCGTCGTCGAAGTACGCAGGAACCGTCACGACCGCATCGGTGATCGGCTCGCCGAGATACGATTCCGCGATCTGCTTCATCGTCGCGAGGATCGCCGCGCTCACCTCGGGCGGTGACATCTTGCGGCCCTGCACTTCGACCCACGCATCGCCGCTGTCGCTCTTCACGATGGTGTACGGGACGTGTGTCTTCTGCTTCTGCGCCTCGGTCGACTCGAACGCGCGCCCCATCAGGCGCTTCACTGTCGCGATCGTGTTCGTCGGGTTCTGCGCGGCTTGACGCT
>CBIHQZ010000959.1:0-3345 GCA_966212315.1 uncultured Myxococcales bacterium | reverse complement strand
GTCGAGCAGCGGAGTTACATCGAAGAACTCTCGGGCGGCGAGAAGCGCAAAGAAGACGCCGGCGCGTTGCTCACCAAGGCGCCGCGCGTGCTCACGGCGAAGTACGGCCGCGCATACGTGCAGGTCGGGCAGATCCTGCATTTCAATTATCAGGGGCAGCCGCAATCGCTTCCGCCGCCACCGCCCGATGGTGAAGCCGTCACGGCTCGCGCGGCGAAACGGGCAGCGCTCGACAAGATGCATTCGCGCCGGTCCGAAGTGACCAGCCTCGCATCGCGCGTCGTGTACGAGATCAACCGCGTCACGCCCGTCACGCCGACCGCGCTGGTGGCAACGGCACTGCTCGCGAACTTGCGCCGTGGCGTCGCGCGGCCCGAACTCTTCGCGCGCATCGATCAACTCGTCACCGACCTGCGTCGCGCGGGAGCGCGGTTCGCAGAATCACTCGCGGTGCAGTACGAAGGAAGCCGCCGGCCGTATCGCGTCGACGCAGTCGACCAGGCACTCAACGTGTTCCAGGAGAGCGCGTTGCTCCAAGTGCACGGCAGCGACGCCGACGCGATCTACCAGGTGCCCGACGATCGCCGTCTCGCGCTCGATTACTACAAGAACAACCTCATTCACTTCTTCCTGCCGACCGGGCTCGCCGCGACCGCGTTGCTCACGCATCCGGATGCGGACGACGCCGGCGTGCGTCGCAGCGAACTGGCCGATCGCGCGATCGACCTCGCGCATCTCGTTCGGCCGGAGTTCCAACTCAAGAGCGATTCCGACGTGGAGTTCGACACCGCGCTCGATCGGCTGGTCGAGGGTGGCGAGGTGACGGTCGCGGGCGACGGACGCGACGCGATCGTGAAACCGCGGGTGGACGGCGGCGGGCGCGAACGACTGGTATTTCACGCGGGCCTGCTGCGTAACTTCGTCGAGAGTTACTACGTCGCGGCCAGGGCGCTCGAACTGCTGCTCGAGGCGCCGATGCCCGCGAAGGATCTCTTGAAGAAGGCGATCGGCACCGGCGAACGGCTGTTTCTCACCGGCGAGATCGCGCAACGCGAAGCGGTGAGCAAACCGAACCTCGAGAACGCACTGCAGTCGTTCCGCGACGCGGGGTACATCCTCGGCGGCGAAGGCGGCTCGCAGCGGCTCGCGACCGGTCACGACACGATCGACGCGGTTCGCGCCATCGAAGCGCGGTTCCGCGGGTACCTGTCGTCGTAGCCGTCAGCGCGGCTCGCGGTAGAACAGGACGATCGTCACGCAGTGAAACTTCTCGTCGGACGACTGCAGCACCCGCCGCTCGACGATCTCGAAGTCGCGACGATCCGCGAGCCAGTGCGTGACCCGCGTGCCGAGTTCGTTGCGATCGCCCGCAGTCGTCGCCGAGAAGATCTTCATTCCATCGAAGCGAACCGCCGCCGCCATCACGTCACCGCCTTCGTCCGCTAGCACGAGCGATCATAGCGGTGAGGTTCGACGCTCTCTAGAAAGTGGCGAGTTACTTCCGCAGGCTCTCCGACGCCTCGCTGCTGATCCGGAGATGCCGGACGCCGAGCGTCGCGAGCCCGCATCCCACGGCGATCTTGATTCCGAGCGGGAGATACTCGGCGAGCAGGGGCATTGCGTACACCGAAGCGATCAGCGCGCAGCCGCCGAGCGTGGCTGCAAACAGGATCGATTGGAGGATTCTCATCGGGCAGCGATCATCGCACGCCCGCGCACCGTCAGTAGGTCACCCAGCGCAACGCGACCGCCAGCCCTTCCGGACCCGGTTCGATAAGCGCGTAGTGAGCCACTCGCTCGTCGGCGGTTCCGGGCGCTTCGCCGGTGCTGCCGAGGCCGATGACGCGAACGCCGCCTACTTCGCGCTCGAACGGCACATCAGCGCCCCCCGAGACCACGATGTCCGCAGGGTCGTCGCCGATGAGCGCGGCGATCTCGTCGTCGTCGAGATCGTGGGTGATAGGGATCGTGGGATCGAGCGGCGAACCGTAGGTCAGTGCGATCTCGTCGCCGTTGCGCAGTTCGACGCGAAGAATGTCGGGCAGGCGCCGGATGCGCTCGAGAATCAATTCGCCGAGCGCCGTACGCGTCCAACGAAACTTCTCGACCGCGCTGCGCTGCTCGGGGTCGGTGGGACGGAGCTTGTCGGGATCGACCGCGATCAACGCCACGTCGCTCGTGCCACGCGTGCAGCGGGCGCCGATCTCGACGAGGCGTTTCCACACTTCGAGCGGCTTGTCGCCGCGGTACACCAGGTCGCCCGCAACGAAGAACGTGCTCGCGCCATCCGCGCGCGCGGCCGCGATCACGGCGTCGAGTGCGGCGAGATTGCCGTGAATGTCCGCGAGGAAGGCCAGCGGTCCCTGGAATTGTTCGAGCTTGAGCTGGTCGTTCGAGACGGTCATCGCGCGATGCATAGCGCAGCCAGCGCGCCGTGGGGAGTCATCCCGCTGGTTGGGCCGTATCCCGCGCAGGCGGCACGGTGCGCTTGCCACGGACGATCTCGACCTTCGTCGCCTTGCGCGCATCGCCTTCGCGAACCGTGAACGTGTACGCGTTCCAGGTCACCACGGTGCCGATCAACGGGATCTTTCCCGCGCGTTCCGCGAGAAATCCGCCGAGCGAGGCATACGCTTCGTCGTCCGGAAACTCCACGCCGAGATACTCGCCGAGTTCGTTCGTCGTGATCGCGGCCGACGCCATGTAGCGGCCGTCGCCGTAGTCCACGAAGGGCTGATCGTCGATGTCGTGCTCGTCCTGGATGTCGCCGACCAGCTCTTCCAGGATGTCCTCGAGCGTCACGAGCCCGACGACCGATCCGAACTCGTCGACAACCATGGCCATGTGCGTGCGGCGCACCTGCATGTCGCGCAGCACCGTGAGTGCCGATTGCCCGGGTGTGACCATGAACGGCGGCTTGCGGAGCAACGCATCGAGATTGGTGTCGTTCGGCTTCTTCTGCGCCGCGCGGTAGAGATCCTTCACGTGCAGGACGCCGACGACGTTGTCGATCTGTCCGCGGTACACGGGCACGCGCGAGTGTTCTTCTTCGGTGACGATGTGCAGCGCGCGATCGATGGGCGTCTCGACTTCGAGCGCGTGCATCTTCGTGCGAGGGACCATCACGTCCTTCGCGGTCACGTCCTTCAGTTCGAGAACGTTCTGCAGCATCTGTCCGCGCTTCGAATCGAGCACGCCGGTGTTCTCGGCCTGCTCGACGAGGTATTCGACTTCGCGTTCGGTGATGGTCGGTGCGTGCTCGTCGGAATTGCGTTTGCGCGCTTTGCCTTCGACGAGTTGTCCCAGCACGACGAGCGGCAGTGCGATGGGCTTGATGAACATCTC